>CAZBXY010000137.1:0-19700 GCA_964495365.1 uncultured Frigoriglobus sp.
CACGGGCGGGGGTGTTGGGTTGTTGAAGATCACCCCCGCCCTTGCGGGCGGGGTTCGCCTACAATTCCCTCATGCCCCCCTGGCTCGACCCGCGAACCGCCTACATCCACGTCCCGTTCTGCGCGCACCACTGCGGGTACTGCGACTTCGCGGTGACCGCGGGGAACGATCATCTGATCGACCTGTACCTCGAGGCGCTCGCGGCCGAGCTGTCAGCGCTCGGCGCCCCGCGCCCGGTGGAGAGCCTCTTCATCGGCGGCGGCACCCCGACACACCTCAGCGCCGAGCAGTTGCAGCGGCTGTTGGAGGTCGTAACGAAGTGGCTGCCGCTCGTGCCTTTGACCTCCCCCCTGGAGGGGGAGGTCGCCGCGTCGCTTTGGACGCGGCGGGTGGGGGGGGAGGCGCTCGGCGCATCCAAAGGTGCTCCCCCCCCACCCGGCGGCGAAGCGCCGCCGACCTCCCCCTCCAGGGGGGAGGTGAGAGTACACGCCCCCCGCTCGCCGGAATACTCCATCGAATCGAACCCCGACACGCTCACCGAAGAGAAGGCCGCGGTGCTGGCCGCGTTCGGCGTCAATCGCGTCAGTATCGGGGTGCAGTCGTTTCAGCCCGATGCGCTGACCGCACTCGACCGGCGGCACGCACCCGAACACGTCGGCCGGGCCGTCGAAGCGGTGCGGAGGCACATCCCGGTTGTGTCGTTCGACCTCATCTTCGGCGCCCCGGGATCGACGCCGGCGAACTGGGCCGCCGACCTCGACGCCGCGCTCGCGTTCGAGCCGCAACACGTGTCCACCTACGGGCTTACGTACGAAAAGGGCACGCCGCTGTGGAAGCGGTTGCACCGCGGCGCGCTCGAACGGATCGCCGAGGACGACGAACTGGCGATGTACGAACTGGCGATGGACCGGCTCGGCGTGGCCGGGTTCGAACACTACGAGATCTCGAACTTTGCCAAACCCGGGTTCCGCTGCCGGCACAACGAGCGGTACTGGGCCAACGAGGCGTACCACGGCTTCGGCGTCGGGGCCGCGCGGTACGTAAACGGCGTGCGCGAACTGAACGTGCGCGACACGAAGCTCTACATTCGCAAGGCGCTCGCCGGCGAACCGGTGGCGTTCCAGCGCGAGGAACTGCCCCCGCGGGCGCGGGCGTTCGAGACGATGGCGACGCAACTCCGCCGGTCCGATGGCATCATCCGCGCCGCGTTTTGCGAGCAAACCGGCTTCGCGCTCGACGACCTCGCCCCGGCGGCCCTGGCGCTACTCGCACAAACCGGCGTCACGTCCGACGACGGGTCGAGCGTCCGGCTGACGCGCCGCGGAAAGTGCGTGGCCGATGCCGCGGTCGCGGAGCTGCTGAAGTACAACGTGTAACTCGCGGTTCGCAATTTGGGCTTGCACCGTTGGCGCGCATTGGTATACTGGCCGCATGTCCACAATCTTCTACAAGAAGGTGCGGCGGCACCTGTCGGGCAACTGCCCGGTGATGGAGCGGCTCATCGCCCGCGTCGGGCCGTGTACCCTCGCCCCGCGCGGGGGCGACCCGTTCACGCTGCTCGTCCGGTGCGTGATCTCGCAGCAGATTTCCACCAAAGCCGCGGAGTCGATCGCCCGCAAGCTCGTGGCGCTCCTGAACGACGGCGCCGCGGAGGGGCCGATCCCGCTGGCGAAACTGGCCAAGCTGACCGAGGCGAAGTACAAGGCGTGCGGCATCTCCGGGCCGAAACAGCGCACGCTCCGCGCCGTCATCGAACACGTGAGGGCCAACCCCGACCTGCTCGCGAATATCCCGGCACTCGACGACGAGACCGTGCGCGAGCACCTCACGTCGATCAAAGGAATTGGTCCGTGGACCGCGGACATGCTGTTGCTGTTTGGGCTGGGCCGGCCGGACGTGTGGCCGGTGGGCGATTACGGGATCAAGGTCGCGGTGAAGGCGCAGTTCAACCTGCGGAAGCTGCCCGACGCGGCGCGGTTGACGAAGCTCGCCCGGCCGTGGGAGCCGTACCGCAGCATCGCGAGCTGGTACTTGTGGCGCAGCCTCGACCCGCGCTACCAAGCCGCGGACGAGTAAGTTCGCCTCTCGTGCTCATCTTGGCGTTGGTGGTCACAGTATTCGGTGTGGAAGAGAAGCGGGGCCGAAGGTTCCGAATAGCAAGCACATGGCAAAGCAGAAGGGCGCGAAGAAGAACCCCAACCACCGCCCCAACGTCGGCGCTAAGCTCAAGCAGGCGCTGATCAAGGAGGCTGGATTCAAGTGCGCCAATCCCGGTTGTCCGAACGCTCTGGTCGAGTTACACCACATCAAGGAGTGGCACGTTTACAAGCGTCACGACCAAGGCGACATGATCGCAATCTGTCCGACCTGTCACAGCCATGCTCACCACGGGCGGCTGAACATAGATGACGCGACGATCCGTTCGTGGAAACGAATCCCCCGAACCAAGCAACCTCGCGGCCACATATACATCGAACCGAGTAAGCGTGTCAGCATTGTTCTCGGAACCCTACTGTTCACCTCGGACCAAGTAGGGCCGCGGTCCACTACCGTCTTTGAGCTCTCGTCCCACAACCGCCTGGGATTTCGGGTTGCCGGAACAGACATCATTCACCTAAGCCTGAGCGTATCTGACTCCTCCGGCCGTCTTGTGCTTGAGGTGGTAGACGGTCATGTCAACCACTCTACCGAGCCATCAATCCAGTACGAGAGTCGTCCCGGTCGTGTCAGGGTTACCGCTCCTGCAACGACCGATTACTTGCCAGACGAGGTAGTCTCGCAGTGCTTTGGTCCCAACTGCCCGGCGCAACTCGACAACGGCCGATTCACCATTGTCGATGTCGAAGTGATGGAGCCGGGTAAAGTGCGCGTTCAAGGGGTTTGGGTCGAGGGGAATAGAGGGATCGTTGTCGGTCGCGGAATGCTCTCCATCACAACCAACGGCGCCGACGGAAAACTAGGCTTTGTTCACTTTGCCGGTTACCAGGATCATCGTGGCGACGGTGGGATAGCCACGATCAACCTGACCGGCCCAATCACACAGGAGTCGATGTTCAGTCTCTTGTTCCGCCGCCCAGAGATGTAATCCTTCTCGATTGCGAAGTCGGCCGGTGTACTCCATGTGCTTGTCCAGCACGCGTATCTGACGCGGCGCGGCTGACCAAGCTCGCCCGCCCGTGGGAGCCGTACCGCAGCATCGCGAGCTGGTACTTGTGGCGCAGCCTCGACCCGGCGTTCAAAGCGGAGGACGCGTAGATCGGTTCGCCTTCGGCCGTCAGTCCCCGGTGCCAGCGTCGAACCCGTCGAGGATGTGGCCGAGCTTCTCGCGCTTCGCTTGCAGGTAGTCGCGGTTGTGGGCGCCCGGCGGCATCTGGATCGGCACCCGCTCCACGATCCGCAACCCGTACCCTTCGAGGCCGATCACCTTGCGCGGGTTGTTCGTCAGGAGTTTGATGTCGCGGATGCCGAGGTCGTGCAGGATCTGCGCACCAATACCGAAGTGCCGCAGGTCCGGGGCGAACCCCAGCCGCTTGTTCGCTTCCACCGTGTCCAGCCCCTCTTCCTGTTGAAGCTTGTACGCCTTCAGCTTGTTCAGAAGGCCGATCCCGCGGCCCTCCTGCCGCATGTACACAATCACCCCGCGGCCCGCGTCGGCCACCTGCTTCATCGCGAACTCCAACTGCGGGCCGCAGTCGCACTTCGCGGAATGCAGCACGTCGCCGGTCAGGCACTCGCTGTGCATTCGGACGAGTATCGGTTCCGTCTGAACCGGCACGTCGCCCCCGGCCGGAACACCGATCCCGCCCAGCGTGAGCGCGAGGTGCGGCTCCTGATCGACGATTGATGAATACGCGAACAGGTCGAACACGCCGAAGTCGGTCGGTAACTTCAGCGCGATCTCGCGCTTGACGAGCTTTTCGCGCCGCCGGCGGTACTCGATCAGGTCCGCGATGCTGCACATCTTCAGGCCGTGCTTCTCGCCGAACGTGCGGAGGTCCGGGAGCCGGGCCATCGTCCCGTCTTCGTTGAGGATCTCGCACAGGATGCCGACCTCGCGGTAGCCGGCGAGCCGGCACAGATCGACCACGCCCTCGGTGTGCCCGGCCCGCACGAGGACGCCGCCGGCGCGGGCGACGAGGCCGTCCATGTGGCCCTTGTCGCGCACGAGGTCGTGTGGCGTGCTGCGCGGGTCGGCACACACCTGAACGGTGCGGGCGCGGTCCTGGGCGGAAATGCCGGTGGTGACGCCGTAGCGCGCGTCGAAGTTGCGCGTGAAGGGCGTGGCGCTGGGGTCGAGTTCGAGACCCGAGAGCAGTTCGAGGCCGATCTGATCGGCGATCGGCTTGCTCATGGGCACGCAGAGCCGGCCGCAGGCGTTGCGGATGATGAAGTTGATCGCCTGCGGGGTGACGTGTTCGGCGACCATGACGAGGTCGCCCTCATTCTCGCGGTGTTCGTCGTCCACCAGAACGATCATCCGCCCGGCGCGGAGGTCGTCGAGCGCCGCGTCGATGGTGCAGAACCCTTCGGCCGTGCGGGGCATGGGTGTCTCCTGGAGGTGAGTTCGTTCCATTGTACGTGCGGGCGCAGGCCGCGACCCAGAGATCAGAGGACAGAAGGCGACGTGTTTTCAGCCCCGGAGGGGCGGTAGATGTTAGCCCGGGGTGGAGCGAGTCCGCGAGCGCAACCCCGGGTAGGTGACAGAAGACTTCAAGCCCCGGAGGGGCGACAGAAACCTCCGCGAAAAGCTCTGTCGCCCCTCCGGGGCTTAATGTGTGTTGCTGCGCGTACCCGGGGTTTCGCTCGCCGAGCCTCGCTCCACCCCGGGCTAACATCGGTCGCCGCTCCGCGGCTGCAAAGGCGCTCACCCGCCGGCCCGCGCCAGCGCCCACGCGGGGAAGTACGCGCGGTACAGATCGTAATCGAGCATCGCGGTGCCGAAAAACACTCCGTTCACCGCCTCGCGCGGGTACGACCCGTCCTCGCGCTGGTGCCGCGCGAGCCACGCCGTCCCGCGCCGCGCTGCGGGGTGATTCGCCCCGACCATGTCCACCAGCGCAAGGACCGCCCAGCTCGTCATCGTCGCCTGCGAATCCGGGTGCTCGACGTACTCTTGCCGCAAGCAGCCGGTGTAATGCTCGCCCCAGCCGCCGTCGGGCTTCTGGTGCCCGATGAGCCATTCCGCAGCGCGGTGCAGCGCCGGGTGATCCGGCGGGACGCCAGCGGCGCGCAGCCCGCGGACCGCGTGGAACGTGCCGTAGGTGAGGAACACGCCCCACGACCCGGGGAACGCGCCGTCGGCGCGCTGACGCGACAGCAGGAACCGCGCCCCGCGCGCGATCTCGCGCGCGATACGCTTCGGGGTGTACATCGGCACCACGGCGCGGAACCGGGACAGCGCCACGAGGCAAGAGCCAGTACATTCGATGTACGACTGGTCCGTCATGCAACGCGTGAACATCTCCGACGGGTTCAGCCGTTCGAGCCACAACGGGGCGCGCGCGCGCTCGTAGGAACCGAACCCGCCGTCGCGGTTCTGGCGTGACAGGATGAAATCGGCCGCCTGCGCGAGCCGCGCGTCGGGAATGCGCTCGCCCGGTTCGATTACAGAATGTGCCACGAGGACCGCGGAGAGAGCCTCGGCGGTGCAGTCGCTCACCGGCCACCCCTGGGGCTGCTCGCCAAGCCCCCACCCGCCCTCGGCGGTGTCCGGGAACAGCGGATCGCGCGCCGCGACCGATCGCGTCATCTGGTGCGCTTTGAGGAACCGGTAAGCGGCGGTAATCGCGGCGCGGTGTTCGCGCGCGGTGTCCGGGTTCGCGAGCAGCGCTTCCAGCGCGAATGCAGTGTCCCAGACGCGCGTGCGTCCGCCGCTGTACCGCAACCCTCGCTCGTCGTCATCCCATCGGTAGAACTCGAAGCCCGCCACGCACTTCGCCACTTCCTCGCGCGGCGCGCCGCGCGCGTGAAGCGCGAGCGCGTTCAGCACGCCGTTGACCGGCGAGAGCGTGAGGGAGTCGGTCGCGGCGAGGTCGCGGCGGATGAGTTCCTCGCATCGGTCAAGGGCCGCGAAGCGCACCCGGTTCGGCGCGACACCGTCGTACCACCCGAGTACGTACTCCGCGGCCCGGATCAGCAAGGACGGCTGCTCGAAGGCGTCCTCTTCGGCAAGGTCGTAGCGGTGCGAGCGGAACACGATCGGCGAATCCAGTTCGCCGTGTAGCTCGCGAGCCAAATCGAGAAGGAGCGGGCCGATGTCGAATCTCGCACCGACGCCTTGGAGGAAAGCCATCGCGAGGTAGACGTACCGGGTGTGACAGTAAAAACGCATCGGGTGGGCCGGCACCGCGCGCGGCAACAGCACAAGTTCCGGCACGAGCGGGCGGAGGCCGTCGCGCCCGTAGAGGCCGAACAGCGAAAGCCAGAACTTGCCCCACGTCGGTACCGACAACACACGCCCGGGGCGGGCGCGCAGCCACGTTCGCGCACGTACCGCGAGCGGGTCGTCCGGCCCAACGCCGAGGAGGCGCATCGCGATGTACACCAAACACGTCACGAACACCGACCCGGGGTGTTCCGGGTGCAGCCCGAACGCGCCGGCGGGCGTTTGCGTGTACTCGAAGTGCCGAACGACGCGCGCGGCTTCGCTGGCGGAGAACGGCAACCCGACGGCGTGCCGCGCGAGCGCGACCTGCGCCGTCACCACCGGGCACCAGATCATCTCGCCTTCCCACGAGCCGCCGGCGTGCTGGAGCGCGACAAGGCGCTCGGCGGCCCGCCCGGCGTACCCGCCGCGGGAAGGTGCAGAATACTGGACATTAGTGTACATCAGGAAATGGTCGATGATGTATAATTTTGGACACTAAGCGAGTCCAGGGCGCACGAGTTGGCCATCTTGGCCGCCTTGGCAACCTTACTCAAAATCCCCTGAGAAATCGCAAAATCCGAAGAATGCCAACTGGCAACCTTGGCCACCTTCAAACCGCGCGGAAGTAGACAAGGCGGTCCGCTCATCGATCGGTGAGCGACTCGCGTGCGAACCAGCCGGCCCAGCGGCCGAACCCGGCGACCGACGCGAGCGTCCGCGGGAACGGCCGGTCGAACACGCCGGCGAGTACCTGGCGCGAGGCGGTCGCCAGCAGCCGCGCGAACGTGACCCCCAGCGCGCTGCGGCGCGTCTCGCGCACCGCGAGCAGGCGCATCGTGTCGCGCCGCGCGGCGCCGGACGTGCGCCACAGGTGGTACACCGCGTCGCGCAGTTCGGAACTGCCGGCGCCGTTGCCGGCGAAGAGGTCGTAGAGGCCGGTCGAGAGCAACTCCGGCACGCGCCCCGCGACCCGGCGCGTCGCCGCGTACTCTTCCACCGACCGCGCCCCGGCCAGCGTGACCGCGTCGAGGAACCCGACCGACATGCCGACGGCGCACAGCGGGTGACAGTGACCGACCGCGTCGCCCACGAGCGCGATCCCGGCGCGCCCGTACTGCCGCCGGCGGAGCAACTGATTGGCCGCGACCGAGGGCGGATCGTTCGCCAGCGCCGCGGTGACGGCCTCGCCGAGCGCCGGCGGAAGGGTCGGCCGGTACGCGGCGACCAGTTCGGCCGGGTTCCGCACCCACGCGACGCGGTCGGCCGGCACGTCGATGCACACGCGAGCGCGGGTCGGCCCGACGCGGAACGCCAGCACCGGCCCCGGGCCGCCGAGCAACACATTGCCGAACTCCGCGACTGGAAGGGCCGCGGCATCGATCAGCACGCCGACCATGTACGACACCGGGCGCGCGCCGCTCGCGTAGCCGAGCGCCTGCCGCACCACCGACTGCCGCCCGTCGGCCCCGACGATCGTTTGGGCCGCGACGTGAATGGTGTTCGCGCGATCGCGTGTGACCGCGGTCACGCGCCCGCGGGTCACTTCGACCGCCCGGCATCCGGAGAGGAGGGTGATTCCCGGCCGCGTCGCGATGACCTTCCTTATCGCCTCGACGAGGAGGTGGTGCTGGCACCCGACACCGAGTTCGCCGCCGACGTAAGGGAGAACGATCGGCGCGCCGCCCTTCGGGAAGATCGCGAACCCGCGGCCCGCCGCGTGCTCGACGCCCGCGGCGGGCAGTTCGACGCCCAGGTCTGCGAGGATTCCCGCGCCGGTGGGGTGGAGCCACTCGCCGGCGAGCCGGCTCGACCGCGCGTCGGCGTCGATGAGGCACACCCGCGCGCCGGTCCGCGCGAACGCCAGCGCGGCGACGCACCCGACCGGGCCGCCGCCGACAACGACCACATCGGTTATCAGTTGTGTTGGCAAGGGATCGGCCGGGCGAGGTGGGCGCATGGGTCCAACCGTGGAGCGCGAAGCACCGTCCGGGACTGCGGTCAGGGGGTTCCGTAATGTTATCTTTCTGGCCCCGCGAGACAATCGCTCGCCGGCCGTTCCCAACCGGAGCCGCTCGATGCGTACCCGAACGTTCCTCGCTGCCGTTGCTATCGTCATCTGCGGGGTCGCGGCATCAGTCCTCGTCCCGGTCCCGCGCGACCGCGCCGGCGCGGCCGACAAGGACGCCAAGCCCGCGCCCGACGCGCCGGTGGCCGTGAAGGCCAGTATGCACGACTTCATGGAGGCGCTGTTCCAGGGGCCGTACCGGCGCCTCAAGCCGGCGATGGCCGCCGAGCCGAACGACGCCGCCGGGTGGAAGGTGATCCGTACCGAGGCGCTGGCCCTCGCCGAGGGCAGCAACGGGCTGCTCTTGCGAAAGCCAGAGCAGGACGCCGCGGAGTGGGTCAAGTACACCGTCGCGTCCCGCGACGCGGCGGCCGAGGTGTACAAGGCTGCGCGAGCGAAGGACTTCACGGCGGCGAAAAAGGCGTACACGACGATGCTCGGGCACTGCAACGCGTGTCACAAGAAGTTCGACGAGCACAACCACCAGTTGGACCCGTGAGCAGTGGTTAGTGTCAGTGGCTAGTGGTTAGGGAAAGGCAGTGAAAGGCAGAAAACCAGAAGCACAAATGCTTCGAGTCTTGTGCCTTTCACTGCTTTCACTGCCTTTCCCTAACCACTGACCACTGACACTAACCACTACGCCAGAATGTCCTTCACCACGCGCGACGGCTCGACGCCGGTCAGGCGCATGTCGAGGCCCTGGTACTTCACCGAGAACTTCGTGTGGTCGATGCCGAGCAGGTGGAGAACGGTCGCGTGCAGGTCGCGGACGTGAACGACGTTCTCCACCGACGAGTAACCGAGTTCGTCGGTGGCGCCGTAGCCGATGCCGCCCTTCACCCCGCCGCCGGCGAGCCACATGCTGAAGCCCTTGATGTGGTGGTCGCGGCCCGGGCCGCCCTTGCCCTGGTACATCGGGGTGCGGCCGAACTCGCCGCCCCAGATCACGAGCGTGTCCTTCAGGAGGTCGCGGCGCTTGAGGTCGGTGAGCAGCGCCCACGTCGCGCGGTCGGTCGCGCCGCAACACACGTTCATGTACTTCACGAGGTCGCCGTGGTGGTCCCAGTCGCGGTGGTAGAGCTGGATGAACCGCACCCCGCGTTCGGCGAGCCGGCGCGCGGTGAGGCAGTTTGACGCGAACGACCCGTCGCCCGGCTTCGCCCCGTACATCTCCAGCACGGCTTTCGGTTCGCGCGAGATGTCCATGAGCTCCGGGACGCTCGCCTGCATCCGGAACGCCATTTCATACTGCTGCACGCGCGTTTCAACGTCCGGGTTGCGGATCAGGGCGTTGCGGTGCCGGTCGAGTTCGCCGACCGCGTCAACGAGGTCGCGCTGCTGGGCTGGCGAGACGCCCTTCGGATTGGACAGGTAGTACACCGGGTCGCCGGTGGAGTTGAACTCGACGCCCTGGAACCGGCCCGGCAAGAAGCCGTTGTCCCACATCCGCTGCGAGATCGGCTGCGGGTTGCGCCCCGCGAAGCTGGTCATCACGACGAAACCCGGAAGGTCGTCGCTCTCGCTGCCGAGGCCGTAGGTCACCCAACTGCCCATGCTCGGCCGCCCGCTGATCGCGGTGCCGGTGTTCATCATGGTGTGCGCCGGGTCGTGGTTGATCTGATCGGTCACCATCGAGCGGACGATGGCGATGTCGTCCACGAACTTCGCGTGGTACGGCAGGAAGTCGCTGACCCACTGCCCGCTCTGGCCGTGTTTGGCGAACTTCGCGAGGTGCCCTTGCACCTTGAGCGCCGCGCCTTGCAGCTGCGCGATCGGCTGGCCCTTCGTGAACGACTCCGGCATCGGCTGGCCGTCGAGTTCGGTCAGTTTCGGCTTGTAATCGAACGTTTCGAGGTGGCTCGGCCCGCCGCTCATGTACAGGAAGATGACCCGCTTGGCCTTCGGGGCGAAGTGCGGCACGCCCGCGAGCCCGCGGTACCCCCGACCTTGCGGTCGGGGTTCGCCCGCGCGCAGGTCGCGCGCGAGCAGCGCGTCGAGCGCGACGGAACCGAGGCCGACGCCGGCGGAGGAGAGGAACGCGCGGCGCGAGAGCGGATGGAAGGGAGTCATGGTCATTCTCTCGTAATCGTTTCGCTCAGGTTCAAGAGCGCGCGGCAAACGGCGGTCCACGCCGCCAGCTCGCTCGCGTCGGCGTCCTTTGTCAGCGGCGATTGCCCGATCTTCAGCAACTCGCCGGTGGCCTTCGGGTCGGCTCTGTACGCGGCGCGGTTCTTCTCCAACAACTTCAGCAGTACCGCCGATTCGGTGTCGTCGGGCGCGCGACACGTCACCTGTCGGAACGCGAACGTCAGTCGCTCTGCGTCGGTTTTCGCCTCGGCGATCGTTCGTTGTGCCAGTACGCGCGCGGCTTCGACGAACGTCGGGTCGTTGAGCAGCACCAGCGCCGCGATCGGGGTATTGGAACGCGCCCGCTGCGCGGCACACTCCTCGCGCGTACTCGCGTCGAACGCCCGGAGCATCGGGTGCAGGTACTGGCGCTGCCAGTGGACGTACACCCCGCGGCGCCACTGCTTGGCGTCGGCGTCGCTCACGTACTCGCGCTTCGGGAAGTTCAGGTGCTTGTAGAACCCCGGCGGCTGATACGGTTTCGCGCTCGGGCCGCCGACATCGAGCACCAGAAGTCCGCTGACGAACAGCGCGTTGTCGCGAATGCTCTCCGCGGGCAAGCGCCAGCGCCCCTGGCGCGCCAGAAGGCGGTTCTCCGGGTCGCGGTCCTTGAGCGCGGGCAGGACAACTGAGCTTTGTCGGTACGCGCGGCTGGTTACGATGAGTTTGACGACGTGTTTCACGTCCCACGAGTGTGCGGCACCCCCGACCTTGCGGTCGGGGTTCGCCAACTCCAGGGCGAGTTGGTCGAGCAGTTCGGGGTGAGCGGGGGCTTCGCCCTGCCCGCCGAAGTCTTCGAGCGACTTGGAAAGGCCGGTGCCGAAGTACAGGTACCACAAGCGGTTCGCGAACACGCGCGCGGTGAGGCCGCCGGCGCCGGTTTTGGTGTCGGTGAGCCAGTTCGCAAGGTCGAGTCGCGACGCGCGGCCCTTCGCGCCGAGTCTGCCCATGAACGCCGGGATCGCGGGTTCGACGACCGGGCCGGTTTCGTCCAGCCAGTTGCCGCGTGGCAACACCCGCACCGTCCGCGGTTCCTTGAGTGCTTGCGTCACCATCACGAGCCGCTGCGCCTTCTTGAGCGCGTCGCGCTCTTTGGTGAGTGCCGCGAGTTGCTTCTTCTGCTCATCGGTTTCGGGTTTGCCCAGCGCCGCGATCTCGGTCTCAAGTTTGGCCAGGCGCTCGCGTTCGCGGCGCGTGTGAACGGGGATCTCCGGGGCGCGCTTGGTCGGGATGGCGTCGGCCCCGCCGCCGCGGAGGTGCTTCTCCTCGTCCACGTCGGCGAAGAACGCAGCGAGCGAGTAGAAGTCCTTCGCGGTGTACGGGTCGAACTTGTGGTCGTGACACTGCGCGCAGCCGACCGTCGCGCCCATCCACACCGCCGAGAGGTTCCGCACGCGGTCGGCGGCGTAGATCGCGAGGTACTCCTTCGGCTGCACCCCGCCCTCGTGCGAGGTTTGCAGCAGTCGGTTGTAGCACGTCGCGATCTTCTGATCGATCGTCGGATTCGGCAGCAGGTCGCCGGCGAGCTGCTCGCGCGTGAACCGGTCGAAGGGCATGTTCGCGTTGAACGCATCGATCACGTAGTCGCGGTAGGGCGTCGCGTGGTGGTCCTGGTCGCCGTGATAGCCGACCGTGTCGGCGTAGCGCACGAGGTCGAGCCAGTACATCGCCATCCGCTCGCCGAAGTGTTCGCTCGCGAGCAACCGATCGACCAGTTTCTCGTAGGCGTTTGCGGCCTTGTCGTTGACGAACGCTTCGACCTCCGCGGGTGTGGGCGGTAACCCGGTGAGGTCGAAGGAGAGCCGGCGGGCGAGCGTGCGGCGGTCCGCTTCCGGCGCCGGCGCCAGCCCCTCGCGCTCCAGGCGCGCGAAGAGGAAGTTGTCGATCCAGTTTGAAGTTGGATGTTTGGTTTTTGGGATTTCCCGCTTCGCGGGTGGGACGTAGGCCCAGGGGGGTGCGTACTTGGCCCCGCCGGCGATCCACTTGCGGAGGGTTTCGATTTCGGCCGCGGTCAGCTTCTTGCCGGACTTCTTCGGCGGCATCCGGTCGGCCTCGTCCTCGGCCGTGATGCGCGCGATGAAGTCACTTTCGGCCGGTTTGCCGGGCTTGATCGCCCCGGACGCGAGCGCCGCCTTCTCGTCGTCGAGCCGCAGGTCGGCCTTGCGGTGCTTCTCGTCCGGGCCGTGGCACGAGAAGCACTTGTCGGAGAGGATCGGGCGCACGTCGCGGTTGAAGTCGATTTCGGGTTCGGCCCCGCGCAGGGGTGCGGCGAGGGCGAGAACGCACAGCGGAACGAGCCAGCGGGACATGCGCCACCTCCGCGAACACCGCCCCGCCACTCGCGGGTGATGATGGCAGAGTATCGCCCGCGCGGGGCCGGTGCAACGGCGCGGGGCCGCTTAGACCGTCACCGTGCTGCGGTTGGCGGTCGGAAAGGTCAATTCGACCGGCGTGTCCGCCTTCGCGGGGCGCTTCTGGAACGCCTCTTCCACCGCGAGGATCAGTTCGTTCGGGCGGTACGGCTTCTTCACGAACCCGGCCATGAGTTCCTTTTCGAGGTCGTTCAACTGCTCCACCGCGTACCCGCTCGCGAACACCACCTGCACCCGCGGGTTCAGGTTCAACAGGTGCCGGAACGCCTCGTGCCCCGACAGCACCGGCATCGTCAGGTCGAGCAGCACGAGGTCGATGCGGTCCGGCTCGGCGGAATACACGTCCACCGCCTGCTGCCCGTCGGCCGCCTGAAGGACGCGGTAGCCGCGGGCCTCCAGCGTCAGCACCGCGAGCCGGCGGATCAGTTCCTCGTCGTCCACGACGAGGATCGTCCCCTGCCCGACGCGGGTCGGAACCGGTTTGGCGTTTGACGGCGGCGGGCCTTTCGCGGCCTCGCCCCGCGGCAGGTAGATGTCGAACCGCGTGCCGCGCCCGACCTCCGAGCGGCAGTCGATCCACCCCTTGTGCTGGCGCACGATCGCGAACACCATCGGCAGCCCCAGCCCGGTCCCCTTGCCGACCTCTTTGGTGGTGAAGAACGGCTCGAAGATCCGGGCCTTCACCTCGGGCGTCATCCCGGAGCCGGTGTCGGTCACGCGGAGCCGCACGAACTCGCCGCGCTCGACCTTCCCGCCGGGGCGCTCGGCCGCCGTCACGCACGCGGTCTCGATGGTGATCTGGCCGGCCCCGCCGATCGCGTCGCGGGCGTTCAGGCACAGGTTCATCAGCACCTGGTTGAGCTGCGTCGGGTCGGCCTGCACCGGCCACAGGTCCGGGCTGAGGTGAGTTTCGAGCCGGATGAGCGGGTCGATGGTCCGGTGCAGGAGCGCGACCACTTCCGTGGTGAGGGCGTTGAGGTTCGTGGGGCGCCAGTCGAGCTGGTGGCGGCGCGAGAACCCGAGCAGCCGCTGCGTCAGCGCCGCCGCGCGGGTCGCGGCGTCGCGAGCCGAAACAACCAGCTCGTGGTCCGGGTTGTCGGGGCGGTCCAGCATCAGTTCCAGGTTGCCGAGGATCACCGTGAGCAGGTTGTTGAAGTCGTGCGCGATGCCGCCGGCGAGCTGGCCGATGGCGTCCATCTTGCTGGCCTGGTTGACGTGCGCCTCTAAGCGCCGCTGCTCGGTCACGTCCCAGCAGATGCCGAGCACGCCGGTCGTCTGCCCGGCGGCGTCGCGGACCGGGGTGAGCACGCGGCGGACGCACGCCCGCTGCCCCTCGGGGCCGGACTCCAGTTCGCTCTCGACGCTCTGCCCCTCGGCGAGAACCACCTGGACCTCTTCGCGGAGCCGGTCCGCCTGCTTGGGGTCGAACAGGTCGGCCTCACTCGCCCCGACGATCTCGGCCTCGGTGCGCCCGACCGTTCGGCAGAACTGGGCGTTGGTCGCGACGAACCGGTGGTCGCGGTCCTGGAGGAAGATGCCCTGACCCAGGTTCTCGATCAGCGTGCGATACTTCTCCTCGCTCTGCTTCCGCTCGCGCTCGGCCTGCTTCCGCTCGCGCATCTCGTTTTCCAGGGCCGCCGTGCGGCGCCGCGCGGTCTGCGCCAGGTGAACGGCCAGCGCCAGCAGCGCGGTCATCAGCAGGCCGATCACGAGGGCCAGTTTGGGGAGCGACAGGCTCTCGCGGGCCAGCGCGTCCGCGGTGGGCCAGATGGTGATCTGCCAGTTCCGCTCGCGGAACGACAGCGGGAGCGTCTGGCCCCAGCGGTCGCGGTGGGTCCGGTCGGTCGTGTAGCGGCTAAAGAACGCGTCGTCCCCCTCCGAGACGGTGACCGCGTACCCGGCGGCGGCGTTGGCGTTGATGACCGTGTCGAACAGTTCCTGGAGCCGGAACACGGCCACCAGCCCGCCGTCGGGCGCGTCGGGGCGGTGCGGGGCGAAGATCAACAGCACCCGCGTCCCGCGCCAGTTCGACCGCGGCGGGCGCACGACGGCGATCTGCCCGGTCCGAATCGCTTCGGCGAGCGTGTCGGCCGCGCCGAGGTCGGCGAGCGCCTGCGGTTGTCCCGGTTGCGCCTCGATCCAGGTAACGGTGCTGTCGGGCGCGAGCCGCGCCACCCCGAGGCACCCGGGCGACCGGCCGACGTACGACCCGACGTCGAGTTTGAGTTGTTCGGGTGTGGACCCGGGCCACTTGACGGACAGTTCCGCGACGCGGTTCACTTCTTGTGGGAGCCGCTCGTCCGCGAGCCGCTGGACGTACGCCGCCTCGAACTGAACCTGCCGGTGGATGCGCCGGGTTTGCTCGGCGTTCAGCGCCGCCCACAGAAGGAACGCGCCCGCGACCCCGATCAGCCCGACCACGAGCGGGAGCCCCTGTGTGGGAACGGCGGCCGGTACTCCGCGCCGGAACGGCGACGCCAGTAGCACGAAGCCCGCGACCGCGGCCCCGATCACACCGAGCACCGACAGCCCCGGCGCGGGCCACAAGTTGCCCGCGGGAGGGGCCAGTAGCAGCGCGGTCGGGCCGCCGAGCAGGAGCACCGAGCCGACGACGACCGGCAGAAACGTGGAAGCGGCGCCCGCGGCACGTCGGGTGAGGCACGCGAGCGCGCCCGCTGCCGCCAGCAGCACGAATCCCGCGCCCGGGGGCAGCCCGCCGCGAGGTGTCTGAGGAAGCGCCGCCGGCTCAAAGGCCCACCGGTCGAGCCGAACCCCGATCCCAGGAATGCTGGCGAGGACGACCAGCGCGCCCAGCGCGGCCAGGGTGACGGCCAGCCCCCGCGCGGCGCGCACGGACCCGCGGCCGAGGGCCAGGAAGTACCCGCCGCAGATCAGGAACCCGAGCGCGCCGTTGTAGTGCAGGGGCGGGCGCGACGGGGCGATCTGGAGGTACTCCTGTTGGCCCCGCGCCCACGCGAACAGCGCCAGCGCGCCGAGGACGAGCAGGAACCCCCCGCACGCGCGCACCGCGGCGCGCCACAGCGCGGGGTCCGGGCGGTTCGCGGGGTTCGGGCCGGGCGGGGGTATGGTCATGGTTTCAGGTCGATATCGTAGTTCACCTGCCCGCGGTCGATGACGACCGACAGCCCCGATTCCTCCGGCAGCGCGTACCGCGCCGGGATCCAGACGCGGCCCGGTTCGGTCGCGTCAACGGTCGGCGGGATCGGCCCGCCCGACGACGGGGGAAGGGTTTGCTGCAACCGCAACCCGGCCGGCACCCGGCCCGGGGCCTGAACGGTGACGACCGCCGACCCGAACGGCACGTTCGGGATCGAGTACGTCCCGTCCGGGCCGATCAGCCCGCGGGCGATTTGCTGGTCCGAGCAGTACACGATTACCGAGCCGCCGGACACCGGTTTGCCCTGGTGGGACACCCGGCCGACAACGGTCGCGGTCCGGGGGCCGCACCCGCTCGCGAGCAGGGCGGTCATCGCGCTCAGGCAAGCGAGCGCCAACGGGCGCGAGGGGCGAATCATCGAGTCGTCTCCGCGGTGAAGCGTGTATGGGTCAGAACGTATCGGCCGCCAGCACCTCGCCGCCCGCGGGAGTACACATGTACCACCACGTGTAAGGAGTGATGTTGGAGTTGAGGAACCGGACGCTGCCGTCGGCGAGCCCGATCTGAATGCCGCCAGCGTGCGGGGACGAGGCCATTGTCGGGTCGCACCCGCCGTTGTACGGGGCGGGTTGCACCAGGAACTTGGACGCCGGGCCGTAGCTGTACCCGTTCCACGAGATCGCGAACCCGGGGTGGTACGGGTTCAGCCCGGCGCCGGTGTAGAAGTACCCCCAGAACGTTCCGCCCGCGGGGTAGTTGTTGTTGAAGCACTGCGCGTACTTTTCGGTCAGCAGGACGGTGTTCGAGGTGCCGTCCGGGAACGACCCCGTCAGCCGCGCGTGGTTCTCCGCCGAGGTGATGGTGCCGTTGGAACGCACCTTGCAGACCACCTGAACGTTCACCGCGTAGCTGGTGGTGCCCCACGAGTTGCCCACCATGTCTTTCGCCGTGCCGTCGCTCGGGGCGCTCGGGTCCGACGGGCACGTGAACATCTTGAGCGGCTGGGCGAACACCTGGTTGTTCGCCACGAAATAGAACCCGCCGTACTGCGACTGCTGGTACAGCGCGTTCTGCTCGATGTACGGGAGCAGGTGGAAGTGGTACGTGCCGTAGGCGCTGCGCCCGGGCCAGTACCCCAACCCCGGCGGGATCGAACCGGCGGAGTCGTGGGCTGTGTGAGCGGCGAGGCCGAGCTGCTTGAGGTTGTTGGCGCACCTCACCCGCGCGGCGGCCTCGCGGACCTTTTGAACGGCGGGCAGCAGCAGCCCGATCAGGACCGCGATGATCGCGATGACGACGAGCAACTCGATCAGCGTGAAACCGGTGCGCCGGGGCGCGGGGCGAGGAGTCGTGGGCACGACCGTGGCTCCGGGTGGTGGGCGTGGCCGGGGCAGCCACAAACCGCGTTTGCGAAGAACTTGCTCAAACCCTAAGTCGCATTTTTCACGGGTACAAGTCGCTCGTCCGAAACGCCGCGCACTAAATATCGGGTCGGCCCGTGAATTTTCCCCATCTCACGCCAAATACCCACGACGGGGTCGCTCGAATCGGATCGGTGCTGAGAATCACAGCGAATTCGGTCAGGTCGGACGAGGAAATTCCGCGGCGGCGGTAATTGAAGTGGGCCGCGGAGAAGGGCCGGTTTAGGCCCGGAACCACATACTCGGGTCCAGACGATAATACGCGCCGAGCAACCGCGACAGCTCCGGGTGCAACTCGCGAAGCTCGTGCGGCCGACAGAAGAACGCCTCGGTGAGGTCGGCGAAGAACTCGGCCTCGTCGTCGGCCGCGTGCGGGGTGAAGAACGCGGGCGCGTTCGCCTTGACCGCGCGCCGGTGGTCGGCGAACGCGACCGCCATCGCGTAGTGCCACCGGCTCTCCAGCTCGCGATCACCGAGCGCGGGCACGCCGCGGGAAACGCCCTCGGCGAAGTCGAGCTGGTGGGCGAACTCGTGCAGCACGACGTTGTACCCGGCGCCCGGGTCGCGGGCCTCGCGGAGCACGTCGTCCCACGCGAGCAGCACCGGCCCGCGATCGACCGCCTGCCCGGCGGACATGGTGTCGGTCAGCCCGTCGTCCTCCCAGTCGTCCAACATGGTCGGCGAGCGGAACTCGGTCGGGAACACCACGACATCGCGCGTGTACGGGTAATAGTCGCGCTCGGCGCCCAGAAGGAGCAGCGCGGCCTGCGCGGCGATCGTCACCTTCATCTCCTCGGTCACGAACAGCCCGCCGCGCCCGAGCCACTGTTTCTCGGCAATCAGGATGCGGGCGATGGCCCGAACCCGCGCCTGTTCCGGTTCGCTCAAGAGCGCGTAGTGCCCGACGTTGCGGTCGAGGTGCGGGATCCACCACGCCGGGAACGGTTCGGCCAGCAGTTTTCGCCGGCGGCGCGCGCGTAGCCAGGAGAAGATCATTCGGTTATTGTACCGGCGCTCCTATGCCGCGCGGTTCACGTGCCGGTCGGCCGTGTGAAATCTCTGTGTTCGTGGCACAGGCTTTCCAGCCTGTGCGCCGGATAGCTCAGCGCGCACAGGCTAGAAAGCCTGTGCCACAAAGCAAAAACCAACGGATTCCTACAGCCATGTCGGACCGAACCCTTACGATCGACGGCGTATCTGTCCCGCGCTTCATCTACGGCACCGCGTGGAAGGAGGCCGACACGCGGCGGCTCACCGAACTCGCGCTCCGTGCCGGGTTCCGGGCGATCGACACCGCGAACCAGCGCAAGCACTACCACGAGGCCGCGGTGGGGGAGGGGATCGCCGACGCGATCGGCGCGAAGCTCGTGTCGCGCGCCGAGCTGTTCCTCCAGACGAAGTTCACCTTCCGCGACGGGCAAGATCACCGCCTGCCCTACGATCCGGCGGCGCCGGTCGCCGAGCAGGTGGAGCAGTCGTTCGCCCGCTCGCTCGAACACCTCGGCACCGACGTGATCGATTCCTACGTGTTGCACGGCCCGACGACCCGCGGCCCGCTCACCGCGATCGACTGGGCCGCCTGGCGCGCGATGGAAGCGATTCACGCCGGCGGCCAGGCGCATTTTCTGGGAGTCAGCAACGTGACGCTGGAGCAGCTCCGCGAGCTGTGTGAAAAGGCTCGCGTGCGCCCGCGGTTCGTGCAGAACCGGTGCTACGCGACCCGCGGATGGGACCGCGACGTTCGCGCGTATTGCGCTGCGAACGGCATCGTCTACCAGGGGTTTTCGCTGCTCACGGCCAACCGCAACGTGCTGGCACAGCCCGCGCTCCGGCGGATCGCCGAGCGGCACGGGCGCACCGTCAGTCAGGTGGTGTTTCGGTTCGCGCTGGACGTGGGGATGATCCCGCTGACGGGCACGACCGACGCGGGACACATGCGGGCCGATCTGGAGGTGTTCGACTTCCGACTCACGCCGGAAGAGGTCGCGCTTATTGAGCGCATCGCCGGATAAGGCGAACCCCGCCCGCAAGGGCGGGGGTGTTGGTCAACGATTGCGGAGCAAGTGAGCGCGGCGCGGGCGACACAACTGATGCGCCACCCCCGCCCTTGCGGACGGGGTTCGCCTATACGGCCAGTCCGTCGTTGAGCTTGGCCAGCGCCTCGCTCTCGATCTGGCGGACCCGCTCGCGGGTGACGCCCAGGCGCTCGCCGATCTCCTTGAGCGTCTTC
>CAZBXY010000138.1:0-19479 GCA_964495365.1 uncultured Frigoriglobus sp.
TCCCGGGGTTGCGCTGCGCTTCACCCCGGGCTAACATCAGACGCCCCTCCGGGGCTGAAGACAAAGGCTCACTTTTCGGCCGCTTCCGCGGGGCTGATGAGGCCGTCGCCGTCGCGGTCGAGTTTGCGGAACAACTCCAGCGGCCCGACGAACTCCTTCAGCGACACGTCGCCGTCGCCGTTGCGGTCCATTTTCGTGAACCACGTCGGTAGCGAGCGAACCGATTCGCCCACCGGGACCGGGCGCGAGGGGCCGACCAGCACCCCCACCGCGATCGGGTCGAGAGCGGTGCGCACCTGGAACTGCCGCACCAAGTCCTTCGGACCAACGGTCCCGTCGGCCGCGACGAACGGCTTCAGAACCGCGCCCGCCTCGACCAGTTCGCGCAGCGAGAGGCGCCCGTCGCCGTTGCGGTCGAGTAGCTCGAACAGCCCGTTGCCCTGATCGACGAACGCGACATCCACACGGCACCGGGCGAGCGGTGCCAGTACCTTCAGCGCGCCCGCGACCTCGGCGGCGTCTACTTTACCGTCCGCGTTCCGGTCGGAGACCTCGAAGAAGGCAAGCGCGGGTAACTGGTTCTCCAACTGCTTCCGCTCGACCGCGCCGTCCTTCGCGAGTTCCTTGAACCGCTCGGCGAGCGCGTCCGCGGCCTTCTGCCACTCCTTCGCGTTCGTGAAGGGTGCGTCGAACCGGAACCGCCCGCCCGGCAGCGCGACCGACACGCCCCCGCTCTTATCGACCGTGTGTGCCGGCGAGGTGAGCTTCCCGCCGGCGGCGTCGAATGCGATCGTCAGTTCCAGATCGGCCGGTTTGCGGAGCCACGCGGTCAGTTCGGTGGTGTCGAGGACACCGTTGCCGTCCTGGTCGAGCGCCGCGAACGTCTTCGCGTCGGCCCCGATGTCCGCCGGGCGCAGTGACGTGGCTTTGGCGCTGCCGCGAGCCGCGAGCAGTTGCTTCACCGCCTGCGGGCCGTCTGCGGTCAGGAACAAGAGGTCCGGCGAGGTCTCGGTGGTTTCTTCGGGCTGCCGCATTCCGGGTACGACGAACATCGGGCGCCCATTCACGCCCACGGCGCGCCCGAGCAACTCGGCCGTCGTGAAGAACTCGTCCTCATCGACGTCGAGGTTCGCGAGTCGCTCGCGGGCGGCCTTCAGTTCGTCGGGCGCGAGCCGGCTGTCGCCGTTCTGGTCGAGGTGCTTGAAGATCGCCGCGGAGAGCTGCTTGGAGTCGGCCCGCCCCGAGACGAACCGCAACCCGACCGCGGGGCGGTTCGCGGCCTTCACGGCGTCGGCGAACGCGGCCCTGGTCACCTTGTCCTTGTCTTTCGGGTTGAAGGTGAGCCGGAGCGGTTCGAGCGGGGTGCGGCCGTCGAACACCACGTCGAGTTCCCGCGGGACGCGCGAGGCGACAAACGGGGCGCGCTCCTTCTCGTCCAGTGTTCCGTCGCCGTTCTGGTCGCGCAGCGCGAACAGCGCGTCGAGCGCTTCGGCCCAGACCGCATCAGCCGGGCGTCCGTCGATGGAGACGTGCAACCGGACGCGCACCGGACCCGCGGGGCCGAAGTAGATCGCGTCACGGACGCTCGCCTTCGGCGCGTCGGGCGGTGGATCGGCCGCGTTGGTCGTGGTGAGCAACGTGGCGCCGCCCAGGAGTGCGGCGGCGAGCGTCCGGGCGATCACGCCAGCACCTCCTTGATCGGGTTGCCGGCCCGATCGACGATGCGGATCGGCCGGTTCACGTTCGACATGTTCTGTTTCTCGTGGTCGATCCCCAGCGCCTGACACACGGTCGCCAAGAGGTCCGGCACGCTCGTTTGCCGCTCCTCGACCTTCGTCCCGTCCTTCGAGGTCTTCCCGACCGCCTGCCCGCCCTTGATGCCGCCGCCGGCGAGCACCGCGGACCAGACGTCCGGCCAGTGGTCGCGGCCCTTGCGGTCGGCGACGATCTTCGGCGTGCGCCCGAACTCGCCCATCCAGACGATCGTGGTCGTTTCGAGCAGCCCGCGGTCCTTCAGGTCGCTCATCAGCGCGGCCCACGCGGGATCGAGCGTACCGCAGAGGTTCTTCACGGTGTCGAAGTTGTTGTTGTGCGTGTCCCAGCCGTCGAGCGTCACTTCCACGAACGGCACGCCGCGCTCCACGAGCCGCCGCGCGAGCAAGCAGCCCTGACCGAACAGGTTGCGGCCGTACCTGTCGCGGAGGGCCGGCTTCTCTTCGGACAGGTCGAACGCCTTGGCGGTTTCGGGGCGCATCATCCGCACGGCCGCGGCGAACGCGGACTTGTGGCTCTCGGCGATCGCCCCGGGGTGTTGGGTCACGAACCCGCTCTCGAGGTCGCGCATGAGCGCGAGCCGGTCCTCGGCGCGGGCGGCCGCGACCCCGCGGAACCGTTCGAGGTTCTCTACCTTCAGTTGCTGATCGACGCCGGCCGCGTCGCGCGACTGCTGCCCGTCGGCGACGATGAGCGGGGAGAACTGCGGCCCGAGGAACCCGGGGCCGAACGCGCCCTGCGCGGCCCCGCGCTGCGGGGCGATCGCGACGAACGGCGGCAGGTCGGCCCCCTCGGAGTGCAGTTCCTTGGCGACGAGCGCGCCGATCGAGGGGTAGTCGATGGCGGCCTGCGGCAGCACGCCGGTTCGGAGCAGGAACGTCGCCCGACCGTGGTCGCCCTCCTTCGTGGACATCCCGCGGAGCACCGCGATCCGGTCGCCGTGTTCGGCGACCTTCGGCAGGTGCTGCCCGATCTTGAGGTCGGGCGATTTCGTGGCGATCTCCTGGAACGGGCCGCCGTTGGCGTGCCCGACCTTCAGGTCGAACAGGTCGATGGTGGCCGGGCCGCCGCTCATCCACAGGAGGATGCACGACCGCTTCCGCTCCGGGTCGCCAGCCGCGACCCGCGCTAGCGGGGCCAGCCACCCGGACGCGGACACGGCCAAAGATGCCGCCCCGGCCCGCAGAAAGTAACGCCGATCGAGGGAAGTCATGAGAAACCTCCACCGCGGGTGAACACCGATCAACACGGATCAGACAAGAAGTACGTTGATTTCAAACACTGTGCAGGATGCTTTGAAATCTCTTCCTGCTGACCCGTGTTGATCGGTGTTCACCCGTGGCTCTGAATTAATGGTTGGTTCGGAACTCGACGCCGTTGAGCAGCGCCCACAACACGTCCGCGTAGCGGGCCTTCGTCTCGCCGGAGCCGCCGGACCGCACGTACTCGACGGCTCGTTTCCGTTCTTCGGGTTTCGGCGCGCGGCTGAGGGCCGCCAGGTACAGCGCCTCGATGCGCTCGTCGGGCGTCAGGCCCGGTAGCTCCACCACCGCGGCCAGCGTCCGGCTCGATTCGACGGTCGTGGCCCCGCCGACGAGGCCGCCGTTCATCAGTTGGAGCGCCTGGATGATCGTCGTGGACGATTCGGTTTTGCGCCCGGTGAGGGCGAACGTTTCGAGGAACTGCCGACGCGGCGAGCCGGTGTTCTGAAGGTACGCCCCGCCCGGGCCTTCCAGGCCGTTGCCGATCACGACGGAGAGGCTGTCGAACAACTGCTCCGGGGTCAGTCCCTGCACCGGGAAGCGGGCGTAGAGGCGCACGTCCTTCTGCCCCTCGTGCGTCGTCGCGCTCGACCGCTGGAACGTTTCGCTCAAGACGATCGCGCGCAGGATGAACTGCGTGTCGTACCCGGACTCGATGAACGCTTTCGCCAGTGCGTCGAGCAGTTCCGGGTGGCTCGGGGCGTTCTTGTCGTTGAAGTCGTCGATCGGATCGACCAACCCGACGCCGAACACGAAGCCCCACAAGCGGTTCACGGTCGCGCGGGCAAAATACGGGTTGTCGCGCGCGGTGATCCACGCGGCGAGCGTCACCCGCGGGCTCTTCTTGAACTGCCACTCCGGCTCCTTGTCGTCGAGGAACGTCGCCGGCACGGTGCGGTCGGCGCCGGGGATCGACAGTTCGCGCCGGTCGAACACCTCGCGCAAGCCGCCGCCCATCGGCTGTTCGACGCCCGCGAAGAACGCGGCCATGCCCCAGAACTGGTCGCGGCTCCACTTGCCGAACGGGTGGTCGTGACACTGCGCGCACTCGATCTGCACGCCCAGGAACAACCGCGACGCCGCGGCGGCGAGGTTCTCCGGCTTGCCCTGCTTGGCGGTGTAGAACGCCAGCGGGTTGGCGGTGCCGTCCGGGTCCGCGTCGGTGGGCCGCGCCGCGCCGCGGGTGCCGAGCGGGACGGTGAGCAGCTCGGTGACGAACCGGTCGAACGGCATCCCGGCGCCGATCCGCGGGCGGAGCCACGCCTCGAACCCGGGCGCGGAGGTCGCGATCTGCTGGTCGGTGACCGCTTCGGGTAAGAGCCACCCGCGCCAGGTGGTCGTCATGTGGTTGGCGTGCGCCGCGGAGGCGAGCAGCTTGTCGATCGCTTTTGCGCGCTTGGCCGGGTCGGTATCGGCCACGAACAGGCGCACCTCCGACGGCACCGGGACACGCCCGGCGAGCACGAGGTTGATGCGACGGAAGAACGCCGCGTCGTCGGCCCGCGTGGCCGCGGGGACGTTGTGCGCCTTCAGCGTCTCGCCGACGCGCGCGTCGATGACGGTCGCGAGCGCCGCGGGGTCGGCCTTCGCCGGCGGCCCGGCCCAGGCGCCCGGCGCGGCGAGCAGGAGGGCGAGCAAACCGAAGCACCACTTCATGGCGAAGCCCTCTGAGCCAGTGATTAGTGGGCCGTGGGCAGTGAAGACAAAAACAGTTATCAGTGAGGCCCGGAGCAAAGCCTCGTTCGCACTCTACAGTCGTTACTGTTCACCGTCTTTGTCTTCACTGCTCACGGCCCACTAATCACTTTTTTTCTCCCGTCATCGGCCACTTCTTGGCGGCGCGGTCGCCGGCGGAGAACACCGCGGTACCGTCGGCGGTCGGGGCGATCCCGCGCACCGCGTCGGCGTGCCCGCGCACGGTCCGCACCACGCGCCCGGTGGCGCGGTCCCACAGGTACAGGTTGCCGTCGTGCGCCGCGGTCAGAACGCTGCCGTCGGCGGTGAACGCGACCGCGGTGATCCGGGCCGGGTGCGCCAGCCGCGGCCGGTTCCTCGGAACCGACCCGTCGCGCGCGTCCACGAACACGACTTCGTGCGCCGGCGCGAGGTCCGCCTCGTCGATCCGCGGCACCGCGTTCAGCACGACCGCGACGACGGCCCCGCCCGGGGTGAACGAGATCGCGTCCACCGACCCGACCCCGACCGCGCCGCGGGCCACCTCTTCGCCGCGGGCCGCGTCCCAGAACCGGACCATCCCGTCGGCGTACCCGGTGGCGAGCCGGGTGCCTGTGGAATCGAACGCCAGCGCCGTGACCTCGCCGGTCCACTGCCCGACGAGCCGTGGCTTGCCGGGCGATGCGAGGTTCAGCAGCTTGATGCCGCCCATCTTCCGCCCGCCGATCGCGAGCGTCTGCCCGTCCGGCGACAGCGCGATGCACAGATCGGCCGTCGGCAGAAGGACGGCGTGGACCGCGCGCCCGGTCGCGGTATCCCAGACGCGCACCTGTTCGTCGCCGCCGGCGGAAACGAGCCGCCCGCCGGACCCGAACACGAGGGCCGTCACGCCGCCGCGCGGGTGCGCCGGGAACGCCAGCAGCTCGCGCGCGGTGGCCGCGTCCCAGAGCCGAATCGTCCCGTCCAGCCCGCCGGTCGCGAGCGTGCGCCCGTCCGGCGACAGGGCCACGGCGGTCATCGGCCGCGCGCTGCGGAACGTCTGGCGCGGGGTGTGCGGCGGGCCGGCGGCCGGCCACGCCAGCACCGCGCGATCCTGTGACACCGTGTACAGCGCCTTGCCGTCGGGCGCGGCGAGGATCGCGGTCACCGCGTCCGCGTGCGCCGGGGTTCCGGTCGGGCGCCCCGGTTCGACGCCCACATACCCGCGAGTCTGCCCGGTGAGCGGGTGAATGTGCAGCAGGTGCCCGCTGAACGTGCCGGCAAAGAGCGCCGAACCGCGGCGCGAGAACCCCAGGGCGGTGGCGTAATCCGGCAGCGGCACCGGCGCGCCGACCTCGCGCCCATCGACTTCCCACACGCGCACGGTGCGGTCCTCCGACCCGCTCGCCAGCCGGGTGCCGTCGGGAGAATACGCGATCGCGCGAACCGGAGCGGTGTGGCCTTTCAGGGTGTGTGTCACGGTCCCGCGAACCACGTCCCAGAGGCGAACCTCGGTGTCGGCGCCGCCGATCGCAACGGTTCGGCCGTCCGGGCTGAAGCACACCGCCCGCACCCCGCCGGATTCGCCCACCAGCATACTCTTCGCCGCGCCGGTCTGCACGTCCCACAGGCGCGCGGTCTTGTCGTAACTACCCGTGACCAGTGTCCGCCCGTCCGGGCTGAAGGACACCGCCATCACCCAGCGCCAGTGCCCGCCGAGCGTGTGAAGCCGGCGCCCGTCGGCCGCGACCCCCTCCGGCTGCGCCGGGGGAACCTCCCAGATGATCGTGGAGTTGTCGCTGCTCGCGGTGGCGATCCGGGTGCCGTCCGGCGAGTACGCGACCGCGTTCACCGTGTCGGTGTGTCCGGTGAGTGTGAACAGCACTCGCCCCGCCACCAGATCCCACACGACGACGTTCGGCCCGACCGCAACCGCCAGTCGCGCCCCGTCCGGCGACAGTGCCGACGCCCCCGCGGGTGCGGACCCGAGCGCCTCGGGCGGGATCAGGCGCGCCGGGGTCGGCAGGAACTGCACCGGTTCGGCGAGCGGTTCGTCGAAGACGGGTTCTTCGCGGCGCGGTGGTTCGGTTCCGTTCTCGGCGGCCTCGAAGACCGCGTCGGAAACGGCCGCGGTCAGCCGGTCGAACCGCGGGACGACCGCCAGGAGCGCCAGTCCGGCGACGAGGGCCGCGCGACGGGCGCGCCGGGCCTGCCGGGCCGGGTTGGTGGCGCCGAGGATCAGGGCCAGCCGGTTGCGCAGCGAGGCCGCGTCGCCGATCGCGGTGGCGAACCGCGGCGCCGGCGCGACGCCCGCGAGGTAGTCGATCGTTTCCAGGATCGCCGAGGCGTAGTCGTAGCCCGATCCCGGCGCGGCGGCCACCACTTCGGCGTCGCACGCCTCCTCTTCGAGCCGCCGCATCTCGCGCCGCGCCAGCCGGGCCAGCGGGCACCACCAGTACACCGCCAGCGCCGTGAACTCGATCAGCCGGACGAGGTGATCGCGCCTTCGGAGGTGCGCGAGTTCGTGCGAGACGAGCGTGAGCCGCTGTTCGGCCGTGAGTCGGGTGAGAAGCCCGGCGGGGAAGTACAGGGTGGGGCGCCCGACCGCCCAGATCATCGGGGCGATCCCGCCGGGCAGGATGCGGACCCGCGGCGCGCGGCGCAGGCCCATGCGCTCGGCCGCGAGCGCGACCTCGGCCACGAACTCCGGCGCCGGCGCCGACGCGAACTTCGCCAGCAGTTGCCCGAACCGCCGGACCCGCCGGACCGCCAGCACGAGCGCGATCAGCGTGCCCGCGGCCCACGCGCCCAGGAGCAGCGATGGCCACGCCGGCCACGCAATGGTCGCGCCCGGACCCGCCGCTTGCGGCGGTGCGGCCGGCGCGGCTTGAGCAATCGGCGCCGTTGGAAGAGGGGCCGGGGCCGCGTGCGGTTCCGGTTCGGCAACCACAACCGGCGTGAATTCCGCCGGCGTGACCGGCGCCGGGCGCACGACGGGCGGCGCGGCGCTCACTTCGGGCCGCGCGGGAAGGCACTTCACCGGGATCGTGACGACCGGCGGCGTGAGCAGCTTCAGCAGAACGAGCAGCCACAGCACGTGCGCGAGCGCGGGGCGGTTGGCCCACCGGCCGACGACCAGCGCGACCCCGGCCAGCGCGGTCGCCACCGCGAGATTACCGAGAACGGCTTCCAGAATCGCCGCGGACATCGGACTTCCCCGATCGGGGGCACGGGTTCGGTCGCGGGGCGGATTGGTTTTCTGTAGCGGGCCCCTGTGAGGCCGGCGCTACCCGGGTGGTGTTGCTTTGGTCTCACCGGGGCCCCGCTACAGATGAAAGACGCTCAGTCGTGGGGGCGGTGGGCGCTGAGGAGCCGCCGCAGTTCCTTCCGGTCGTCGTCGGAAATCGTCTCGGTCTTCAGCAGGTGCGTCAGCAGCGGGGTCACCGACCCGCCGCACAGGTTGTCGGCGACCGCACGCAACTGGCTGCCGATGAAGTCGTCTCGACTGACGGCCGCGACGAACACGTGCGTCATCGCGGAGCGGTCGCGGGCCACGCACCCGGCGTCTTCCAGCCGGTCGAGGAGCTTTTGCACGGTGGCGTACGCGGACTGCCCCCCGCCCGGGTACACGTGGTCGGTCAGCTTGCGGATGGTGGACGCGCCGAGATCCCACAGCGCGTGGAGCACGCGCAGCTCGGCTTTCGTCACGTTCGGGGATTCGGGAGGAGGCATGACCGCGGGTCCGTCGGGAGAGAAATACGCACCGTCTCCGGGAAAGTTCTCCTCAAGGTAAGACAAGATGTCTGACGTTGCAAGCCCGAAATCCGAATTCGGCGCAGAAGTGTGCGGGGCCTGTACCGGATGCGGTTCGACCTGTGCGGAAATGACACACACCGATTGCAGAAAGCCGCGATTCTCGCGGTCCCGGGTCGGGCGCGCCCTTTGCGTTGGGTTCACCGATCCCGATCCGCACACCGAAACGGAGCGCGCCGTGTTTTCCACAACTCGCTTGCTCGCCCTCACGACCGCCGGGCTGATCGCCGCCTTCACCGGCCACGGTCTGGCCCAGCCCACGAAGCCGCCGGCCACGACCGACTCGCTACCGATCCCGCCCGAAAAAGAGGCCATGAAGGAGAAGCGGATCCGCGCCCACGCCGTCCTCGACGCGCTGACCGCCGGCGACAACAACGCGCTGCGCCGGAGCGCCGAGGTTCTGGTCGCGATCGCCGAGATGCGGGTGCTCGTCACCGCGTACAAGACGGAGGAGTACCAGCACCAGGCGAAGGCGTTCAAGCACGCGGCCGACGACCTGCTGGCCGCGGCGAAGGCCAAGAACACGGACGCCGCGGCGCTGGCCTACTTCGACATGACCCGGACCTGCGTCAGGTGCCACGCCCACTTCCGCGGCGTCGCTCCCAAGAAGGACTGAGCCGCGGCCGAACTCGACGAGTCCCGACAACACCCGAACCGGAGGCGCTTGATGTTCCCGACCCGTTTGCTCGCGTATTCCTTTGCCGCAGTATTGGCCCTGTTCGTCGGACACGGCCTGGCCCAGCCGAAGAAACCGGCCGACCCGAAGCCGTACTCGCCGGAGGTCACCTGGATGGAGGAGAAGCGGACCCGCACGCACGCCGTCCTCGACGCGCTGACCGCCGGCGACAACGCCGCGCTGCGGCGGGAGGCCGAGGGGCTGGTGCGCGTCGCCGAGCGGCCGATCTTTCTGACGGGCGGCGGCGCGGACGAGCCCCGCTTCAAGACGGAGGAGTACCAGTACCAGGCGAAGGCGTTCAAGCACGCGGCCGACGACCTGCTGGCCGCGGCGAAGGCCAAGAACACGGACGCCGCGGCGCTGGCCTACTTCGACATGACCCGGACCTGCGTCAGGTGCCACGCCCACTTCCGTGGCGTCGCCCCCAAGAAGGACTGAGCCGACGACGACCCGGCGGCGCTCACCGTCCGCCCACGGTGACCGAAGCTTCCATTTCGGTCGTCCCGCGGACGAACTTCACCTGCGCCGGTTCGCCCGGGGTCAGTTCGCGGACCACGCGCTCGTAGTCCTCCGTGTCGTTCACCGCCTGGCCGTTAATGGCCACGATCAGGTCGCCCGGCTGCGTCACGCTGCGCCCGCTGTAGACGACGCCCTTTAGCCCCGCGCGGTCGGCCGGGCCGTTCTTCACCACGCGGTCGATCATCACGCCCTTGTCGTACCGCGCCTGGCGGAGCCGGCGCTCGTCGTACAGCTTCACCCCGAGGTCCGGGCGCAGCACCTTGCCGTTCTTGATGAGTTCCGGCACCACCCGGTTGACGGTGTCCACCGGGACCGCGAACCCAATCCCCACGTTGCCGCCGTTGGGCGTCGCGATCGACGTGTTGACCCCGATCAGCCGGCCGCTCTTGTCCAGGAGCGGCCCGCCGCTGTTGCCCGGGTTGATCGCCGCGTCGGTCTGGATCACCTTCGCGATCTTCTGCCCGCTCGGCGCCTCAATGATGCGGTTCAGCGAGCTGATCATGCCCTTGGTCATCGTCAGGCTCAGCCCGAACGGGTTGCCGATCGCGTAGGCCTTCAGCCCCACCTTCAGATCGCCCGACGTGCCGACGGTAATGGGCTTGAGCTTCTCCCTCGGCGCGGCGATCTGCACCACCGCGAGGTCGTAGTCCGGGGCCGCGCCGAGGAGCGTGGCGGCGAACGCGGTGCGGTCGGCCAGCACGACCCGCAGTTCCATCCCGCGGCGCGTGAGCGCGTCCTCGACGACGTGATAGTTGGTGACGATGCGGCCCTGCGCGTCCCAGACGAACCCGGAGCCGCCGCCGGCCGCCTGCTCGCTCGGGTCGTCCCACTGCCCCTGCCGGACCATCACCACGTCCACGTTGACGACCGAGTCCTTCACCCGCTCGAAGAGGGCGACGGCCTCCTGCTCGTCGGCGTCCGGCGGGGCGGCCGGGGTGGTCTCGCGGGGCCGGGCGGTCGGGTCGTTGCCGACGTTCTCGGCGCGGAACTTCGACAACCCGGTGATCGCCCACAGCGCCAGCCCGCCGAGCACCATACCCAGGACCAGGAACAGGGTGTAGTGGAGCGGCCCGCGCGCGGGCGGCGGGTCGGGCCGGTCGTCCATGTCACGGCGCCGGCGCGGGTCGTGTTCGTCGTCGAAGTCTTTCATGGCGGCCCTCACGTTCGTACCCCTCCCTATTACGATACCCCGGTCGGTGTGCGGGATTCACACAGAACGTGAATCCGCGGAACGGCCCGCGGCGGAAAAATGCTGGACCGTTCACCCCGCGGCGCGAGTCGAGTACACTGTCGCGGTGTGGTGATTACGTTTGACGGACATTCACCCGCCGGGACGGCGGGTGCGATCCGGGTCTGGTTTCCATCTTTCGTGAAGGAGCGGATATGAGGACGCGGGTTCTTTTCGCGGTGGTGATCCTGTTCGCGGCCGGCGGGCTGACCCGCGCGCAGGACAAGCCGCTGGAGCGGGCCGAGATCGACAAGCGGGTGGTCGCGGTGGTGTACGAGACGGCGAAAATGGGCACCGACATGTTCAACGCGCCCTCGAACAACCACGAGGGCTGCTTCCGGCTGTACCAGGGCACGCTGATGGCCCTGGTCCCGATGCTGGACCACAAGCCCAAGTTGCAGGCGACGGTCAAGCTGCGGCTGGAGCGGGCCAAGGGCATGAAGGCGGCCGACGGGGCGTTCGAGCTACGGACCGCGCTGGACGAGATCCAGAACGACATCGCCCCGGTGAAGGACAAGGACGGCGGCAAGAAGCCGACGGCGGCCCTGTGGGACCGGCTCGGCGGCGAGAAGGCGGTGCGGGTGGTCGTCGATAAGCTCGTCGCCGCGGCGGCGGAAGACCCGAAGGTGAACTTCTTCCGCGACGGCAAGGTGAAGCTCGACGGCAAGGGCGTCGATCACCTCAAGCAGATGCTGGTCGAGCTGATCTCGTCCGCGTCGGGCGGCCCGCTCAAGTACTCCGGCAAGAGCATGAAGGAGGCACACAAGGGAATGGGGATCACCGACGCCGAGTTCAACGCGCTGGCCGGGCACCTGGTCGCGGTCCTGAAGGGGCTCAAGGTGCCGGAGGCCGACATCAACGAGCTGGTCGGCGCGGTGGAGAAGACCCGCGGCGACATCGTCGAGAAGAAGTGATCCGCGGATCGCGTGTTTCCGGCCCCGTTGTATCGAAGAACGGCCCCGGTCCGGCCCGGCGCTCGTTTGCGCCGGGCCGGACCGGGGCCGCCCGCTTACCGGGCCGGACTCAGTTCGTCCGGACGAAGACCCCGGAGCCGAACAGCGGGTTGAACGCCCCCTGGTTGAACGCGAGCAACCGGTCGATGACCGCGCCGGTCGCCCCGTTCACCACGAACAGCGCGGTGCCGAACGTGTTCGGCGGGGAGCCGACCAGGAGGTCCGCGACCCGGTCGCCGGTCACGTCGGCCAGCGAGACCCGCCCGGTCTGGGGGCCGACCGCCGGGTTCGCCGGGACCGTCGGGGCGAAGTACCCGCGGGCGAGCTGCCCGGTCGGGGCGAACGCGCCGACGAACGTCCCGCCGGGCACCTGGATGCCGGCCACGATGTCGGCCAGCCCGTCGCCGGTCACGTCGCCCACCGCCAGGCTGATGTCGCCCGCCAGCCCGGGGTACGCGAAGAACGCCCGCGCCACCGCGCCGGTCGTCCCGTCGTAGGCCACCACCAGCCCGTTGCCGCCCGGCCCGGCGACGGTCACGATGTCCGGCCGGTTGTCGCCGGTCACGTCGCCCAGCGCCAGCCGCACGCCGCCGGCGAACCCGGGGACCGCGTTGATGACCCGCATCACCGCGCCGGTGCGCCCGTTGATCGCGACCACCAGGGGCGCGCCGGAGTCCAGCCCGAGCACGAGATCCTTGCGCCCGTCGCCGTCGAGGTCGCCGGCCGCGACCTGGAGCCCGCTGGGGAACGGGCCGAACGGCAGGTACGCGCTCAGGAGGCCGCCGGTGGCCCCGTCGAACACCGCGACCAGCCCGAACTGGCTCGCGGTCGCGACGACGATGTCCTCGGTGCCGTCGCCGTTCATGTCGGCGATCGCGGGGCGCACCCCGCCAGCGAACCCGCCGAACGGGAAGAAGTCCCGGACCACGGTGCCGGTGGTCGCGTCAATGACCGTGACCCGGCCCGGCGTGCCCGCGTCGGTGCCCAGCGCGACCAGTTGCGTCCCGATCCCGACGCTCAGCGGGGCGCTCGTCCGCGAGGGCGGGTTCAGGCTGCTGACGGTGAGTGAGAACGACTGCGGCGCGCTGGAGTTGACGCCGCCGAGGCCGCCCGGCCCGCTATCGACCGCGACCACGGTCACGGTCACCGCGCCGCTGGCGCCCGGGGCGGGCGTGAACGTCAGCGTGCCGGTCGGGCTGACGGCGGGCTGAACACTGAACAGGGCGTTGTTCGTGTTGAACACGGTGTAGGTGATCGTCTGGCCCGCCTCGTCCGGCCCGCCGCCGGGCGTGGAGGTCGCGAAATTGTCCTGCGTGTACGAGCCGCTGTTCTGGAGCACCAGCACCGCCGGGGCCGCGAGCGTGAGCGTCGGGGCGTCGTTGATCGGCGCCACGTTAATGGTGACGGTGTTGGGCGACGGGTCGAGGTTAGCCCCGCCGTTGGCGGTGCCGCCGTTGTCCTGAACCTGGAACGTGAAGCTCGCGTAGCCCGTACCGGCGCCGTTCGGGGCCGGCGTGTACCGCAGGTTCCCGGCGGCGATGTCGGCGGCCGAGACGAACTGCCCGACCGCGACCGGGCCGCCGTTGGTCAACAGCCCGACCGCCGGGAGCGACGCGATTCGGACCACCGCGAGCGCGTTGGCCGGCGCGTCGCTGGGGTCGGTGAACCCGAAGTTCGCGGTGGTGAAGGTGTAGGTAGTGTCCTCGGTGGGCGCGACGGTGCCGCTGGTCCCGGCCGGGGCGTCGTTCACCGCGGTCACACTGATGGTGAACGTCTGCGGCGAGCTGGTGTCGGTGCCGCCGCCGTTGTCCATCAGCACCACGGAGATCGTCGCGGAGCCGCTGGCGTTCGCCGCGGCTGTGTAAGTGAGGGTGCCGCCGGCCGAGATCGTCGGGCCGGAGCTGAACAGCGCGGCGTTGGTGTTGTTGGTAACCACGAACGTGAGCGTCTGGCCCGTTTCGTCGGTCGCGGTCGCCGGGCCGGCAACGATGTTCGTGGCGAAGCCGGTCACGGATTGCGGGCCGGCGTCCTCGTTCACCGTCGGCGGGTTGCCGGCGATCGTGAAGCTCGGTGCGTCGTTGACCGCGGTCACGTTCACGGCCGCCGTGTCGGTGTCGTTGGCGCCCAGGCCGTCGGTGGTACTGACCGTGAGTGCGATCGGGCCGCCGAACGTCGCGTTGTTGGCGTCGGCGGGCGGTGTGTAGACGAGCGTCGCGAGCGCGGCGTTGACGGCCGCGGCGGTGCCGACGAAGGTGACGGAGCTACCACTCCCGGCGGTCGAACTGAGCGCGCCGCGACCCACCGGGATCGAAATCACAACCGTGAGGTTGCCGGCCGAGTTGTCCGGGTCGGTAACGCTGATCGTGTTCGCCCCGGTGAAGGCGAACGCGGTGTCCTCGGCGGTCGAAACGCTCGCGGGCGCGGTGTTGACCGGGGGCACGTTCGCGGGCACGGTCACGAGGAACGTTTGCTCGAAGAACGCGTCGTCGGTCGGGTCGGCCGGGGTGCCGTTGTCGTCGGTCACGCGGACCGTGATCGTCGCCGAGCCGTTGGCGGTCGGCGTGAACGAGAGCGACCCGGTCGCACTCGGGCTGAGGTAACTGACGGTCGGGTTCGGGACGACGGCCGTGTTGTCGGACGCGGCCGTGACCGACAGTCCCTGCGTTTCGCCGCCGCCGGCGGTGATGCCGGTGAGGTTCACCGTTTGGGACACGGCAATTTGTACGGTCAGGTCGGCCGGGTCGGTGAGGGTCGGCGCGTCGTTGACCGCGGTGACATTAACCGTGACGGTGTTGGGCGACGGGTCGAGGTTAGCCCCGCCGTTGGCGGTGCCGCCGTTGTCCTGAACCTGGAACGTGAAGCTCGCGTAGCCCGTACCGCTCGCGTCGGCGACGGGTGCGAACCGGAACTGCCCGGCGGCGATGTCGGCGGCAGAGACGAACTGCCCGGCGGTGACCGCGGTGCCGGTGTTGGTCAGCGTGCCGGCCGCGGGCAGCGTGGTGATCTTCACCGCGGCGAGCGTGTTGACCGGGGTGTCGTTGGGGTCGGTGAACCCGAAATCCGCGGTCGTGAAGGTGTACGCGACATCTTCGTTCGTCGTGACGGTCTTGTCGGCCCCGGCCGGGGCGTCGTTCACCGAGTTCACCGTGATGCCGGTGCTGGCCGTCGCGGAACTGAACGCGGTCGTGCCGCCGTTGGTCGAAACGTCCACCAGCGATTCGGCGGTGTCCGTACTCTGGTCCCACGCGCGGAAGGTGAGGCCGTTCGTCACGGTGCCGTTGAAGTTCGCGTTCGGCACGAACCGCACGCGGGTGTTGGCGTCTGCGGCGAGCAATAGCGCCGAAGTTCCCGACACGCTGCCGACCGGCTTCCAGGTGGTGCCGTTGACCGTGTACTCCCACGAGCCGTTCGCGGTCACGGTGGAGGTGATCGCGATCCCCGAGAACGGGCCGTCGGGATCAGTGACTTGCCCGCTGATAAGCCCCGACACGAGCGTGCCGGAGTTGCTCGCCGGGTCTTCGTTGATCGCGGAGAGGTTGTTCGCCCCGGTCAGTATCGGGGCGTCGTTGACCGCAACAACCGTCACGGTCGAGGCGATCGACAGGGCCGTCGTGTCCGACCCGCCGCCGGTGTCGCGGACACTGGTGAGCGTGGCGCTGCGGCTCGCGGTGCCCGGCGCGTCGGAGGTGTTCTGATAGGCCAGGCCGTTGACCACGCTCGCCGCGACGGCTGTCGAGACGCCACCGGCCTTGCTGATCGTGACCGTGGCAATCGAACCGGCGACCGCGACGCCGACGGTGAGGCCGTTGGCCGCTGTCGTCACCGACGTTCCGTTGGTCAAGGCCACGGCGGTGCCGTCCGCGCTCAACAGCTCGCTCGCGCCGTCGGTGACGTTGCTCACCGTCAGCGTGATGCGGTCGATGTTCTGGCCCGCTTCGATGGTGCTGACCGCGGTGCCGGTGAAGAGGCCGACGGCGGCGCCGTTCTCGGTGAAGGTGGGGTTGGTCGGGGTCGCGGTCAGGGTCGGCGCGTCGTTCACCGCGGTCACGGTAACCGTCTTGTTGGCGCCCGTGCTGAAATCGGTGCCGTCGTTGGCGATGAACGTAACCGTGCGATCGGCGGTCGAGGGGTCGTCGCTGGTGTTGGTGTAAGTGACGGCCCGCAACGCGAGCTGGTAGTTCGCGACCGTATCCGTGCCACTCAGGGTGAGCGTGCCGGAGCTGGCGTCGAACGTACCGGTGATCGTGGCCGTGTTGGTGAACGCCAACACATCCTGGCCGTTCACGTAGTTGCTGGTGATTTGAACCGTGGCGCCCGTCAGATTGGTGTTATCCGCGTCGGAAACGCTCACATTCCCATCGACCGCGATCGGGGCACCGTTCTCCGCGTAGCTGGTCGAACCGCTGGAGGTGGTCACCACCGGCGCGTCGTTGACCGCCGTTACCGTGACGGTCTTGTTGGCCCCGGCGCTGAAATCGATACCGTCAGTCACGATGAATATAACCGTGCGATCCGCGGTCGCGGGGTTATCGCTCGTATTGGAATAGGTGACGCTCCGAAGGGCACTCTGGTAGTTGGCGACGGTGTCCGTTCCACCGAGCGTGAGCGTGCCGCTCGAAGCGTCGAACGTACCGGTAATGGTCGAGGTATTTGTGAACGCCAGCACATCCTGGCCGGTCACGTAGCCGCCGGCGATCTGAATGGTTGCGCCCGTCAGGTTGGCGCTGTCCGCGTCCGAAACCATCACGTTCGCATCGACCGCCGTCGGGGCGCCGTTCTCGGTGTAGCTCGTGGAGCCGGCGGAGGTGGTCACCACCGGCGCGTTGTTCACCGCGGCCACGGTCACGGTCTTGTTGGCCCCGGCGCTCGTGTCGGTCCCGTCGGTGGCGGTGAAGGTGACGGTGCGGTCGCCGGTGCTGGGGGTCGAACTCGTGTTGACGTAGGTAACCGTTCGGAGCGCCGCCTGGTAGTTGGCGACGGTATCCGTGCCGCTGAGGGTCAGCGTGCCGGAGCTGGCGTCGAAGGTGCCGGTGATCGTGGCCGTGCTGGTGAAGGCCAACACGTCTTGCCCGTTGACGTAACCGCTCGTGATCTGAACTGTTGCGCCGGTGAGGTTCGCGCCGTCGTCGGTGACGGTCACGTTCGCATCGACCGCCACCGGAGCCGCGTTCTCCGTGTAGCTCGTCGAACCACTCGACGTGGTAACCACCGGCGCATCATTCACCGAAGTGACGGTGACGGTGATGGTGTCGTCGTCGGTCTGCGGGCCGCCGGTGCCGGTGTTCCCGCCGTCGCTCGTGATGATCCGCAGGCCGGCCGTGCCGTTGAAGTTCGGCGCCGGGGCGAAGGTCAACCCGTTCAGGGCGGCGTTGATGGAGGGAACGCTGCCGGAGAAGGTCATGGTGACGTCCGCCGTGCCGTCGCCGGCGGAGAACGTCAGGTTGTCGATGGTGCTGAGCGTGACCGTGCCGTTGGTCGCGGTCAGGGTCACCTCGAGCGCGCCCTCCGCGAGGTCGGGGTCGCTCACCGAGATCGCGTTGCCGTTGGTGGTCGAGAACACCAGCGGGGTGTCCTCGGGCGTCGTTTGCGTACCGGGAACGGCGTTGATGGGGGCGTCGTTCACCGCGACGACGGTCACGGTCGAGAGGATCGACAGCGCGGTGGTGTTCTGCCCGCCGCCGGTCGTGCCCCCGGTGTCGCGGACGCTGGTGAGCGTCACCCGGCGATCCACGTTGATCGGGTCGTCGCTGGTGTTGACGTAGGTGAGTTCGTTGACCAGCGTCGTCACCGCCGCCGGCGAAACGCCCCCGGTCTTGCTGATCGTCACCGTGGCGGTGCCGCCGGGAACCGGCGGGTCGATCGTGACACTCACCGTGAGGCCGTTGGTCGCCGTCGTAACCGAGTTGCCGTTGGTCAGGGCGACGCTGGACCCGTCGATGAACAGGAACTCGCTCCCGGTACTGAGAATCGAACTCACGGTGAGGGTGATGAGGTCGATGTTCTGCCCGGCCTCGATGGTGCCGACCGCGGCGCCGCTGAAGAGGCCGACGGCGGCGGCGTTCTCGGTGAAGGTGGGGTTGGTCGGGGTCGCGGTCAGGGTCGGCGCGTCGTTCACCGCGGTCACGGTAACCGTCTTGTTGGCCCCGGCGCTGGTGAGGGCGCCGTCGTTGGCGATGAAGGCGACCGTGCGATCGGCGGTGGAGGGGTCGTCGCTCGTGTTGGAGTAGGTGACCGTGCGAAGCGCGGTCTGGTAGTTGGCGACGGTATCGGTGCCGCTCAAGGTGAGTGTGCCGGTGCTGGCGTTGAACGTACCGGTGATGGTGGAGGTATTCGTGAAGGCCAGCACGTCCTGACCGTTGATATACCCGCTGGTGATTTGGATCGTGGCACCGGTGAGATTGGCGCCGTCGTCGGTGACGGTGACGTTCGCATCGATGGCGACCGGCGCCGCGTTTTCGGTGTAACTCGTGGAACCACTCGACGTGGTGACAACTGGCGGCGAGTTGGCCGCCACCGGTACGAACGAGACGCCCTTGGCGATTTTCCCCGTCGGGGCGTTGTAGACGATGACGTTGTCCGCTGTTGTGATGCTGATGGTGGAGTTGTACCCGGCCGTGTCGGAGAGCTTCACAATGCTGTTCGCGGTCAGCGCTCCCTGGCCCGAGGTGGCGTACAGGATCGCGCCGTTGCCGTTGTCCTTCGCGGTGAGGCCGAACCCGCCGAACGATGTCGTGTAAGTGCCGTTGGCCGTCCAGGTGTCGAGACTGCCGTTGCTATCGGTGTCAACGAACGAGTACTTGGCGATGGTTCCGGCAGTGTTGCTCGTCGCCGAGAGAATGTAAAGCACGTCGTAGGTGCTGCCGTTATCACCAGACCGGATCATGTAGAAGTCTTGGTGACTGGCGTTATTCGTCAGCCCCGGAAGGCCGGTGACCGTTCCACCGGTTGCGGCGGAAATGGTCGCAACTTGGATCGTCGTCGTAGTAGAAGACGTGCGCCCGGTATAGACGACCCCGTCGAAAGATCGGATCGCGCGGAAATTCCCCACCGGGTCGGCCGCCGTCGCGTTATTCGTGTACAGACCGCCCTGGTCGGCGATGAACCACGTCGTGTTGTTCAGGCTGGTCGAACTGCGTGTCTGATTTCCGCTGGTGCCGGTGTACGTGGTCGCGATGGCGAAGTCGCCGTTCGGGTTGAGGGTGCCGACCGCGCGCGGGTTCAGCGTGTTGACGTTCGCGGAGGTGTCGGTGCTGTTGGCGGCGTTAAACGTCAGGAGTGTGCCGTCATTGGTGAGCGAGAGATAACCGGTACTCGTTGCCGAACCGCTCAGGCGCATCGCGTTTGCGCCGGTTCCGCTGATGGCGATGATGTTGCTCTGCGTCGGGCTGGCCGGATCAACCTCAACGATCGAGAAAGTTGTGTTACTCACCGCCCCGTCGGCAACCAGAACGGCGAGGTTGCCTGGGGTGAACGCATCCGGGACCGTGCGGTCTTCCAGTGCTTCCATCCACAGGCGGACCGGCGCGGGACGGGTCTTCTTAATAGCGGCGCGGCGAAGGCGACCCCACATGGCGAAACTCCTGGTGTGATGACGGCGCAGGA
>CAZBXY010000139.1:0-19306 GCA_964495365.1 uncultured Frigoriglobus sp.
AGGCTCGAAAGCCTGTGCCACGAAAAGACAGGCTCGAAAGCCGCATCGCACCGGCCGGCTCACACCGGCCGGTTCACACCGGCCGTTCGCCTCTCGACGCCTCACCCGCGGATCAGCCGTTCCTTCGCGGCGAACGCGAACGATTCCCGCACGTGCCGGTCCTCGGTGGCGAGTTGCTCGTCGGGCTTCAGCCCGGTGATTCGGAGGAGCGGCTCCTTGCGGGCGTGCTTCTTCACGAGCCGGAGAGTGCGGCCCAGGTCGCGCCCAGAAACGCGCCCGAGCGTCGCCCAGTACTTTTCTTCCAGGCACGGGATCACGAGCGGGTCGCGGGTAATCATCTCCAGTTGGAACCGCGCCCGCGGGTTGGCCTTCTGAACCGCGGCGATCATCGCTTTGAGGTCGAAACACCCTGCGCCCAGCGGTACCTCGGCCATGCGGAACCCGTCGGCCGATTCCTCCACGCCGATGTCCTTCAGGTGAACCGTTCGCGTGAACGGGGCGAGCGCCTCGACCACCCCGAGCGGGTCTTCGAGCAGCGCCAGGTTGTTCCCGGTGTCGAGGCACACGCCGAGCCAGTCGCTGCCGTACTTCTTCAGGAGCGCGACTTGCTCGTCGGTGCGGAAGTCCTTGTGGTTCTCCACCGCGAGCACGACCTTCTGCGCCGCGGCGATCGGTTCGGCGGCCCGAAGCGCCTCTTCGGCCTTGAGGGCGAACTCGGCGAACTCCGGCTCCTTCGTGAACACCTCGTACCGTCGGCCGCCGAGCAACACCGTTCGCACCACGTTCGCCCCGCAGTTCCGGGCCGTCGTCAGTTCCTGTGCGAAGCGCGCGCGATCGGCTTTCGTCTCCTTCGGCGGCGAAACGATCCCCTCGACGGCAACCGCGTGCTTTTCGGCCGCCGCGCGGACGAGCATCGCGTCGGCCTCCGCGCGCGTGCCGAGCGAGAGCTGCACGGCGTTCGCCCCGCGGCTCCTGGCGAACTCGATGAACCTCACCGGGTCGGAGAAGCCCCTGTCCTTCTCCGCGGCGGCCCGGCGCCCGTAGGAGTACATCAAGAGGCCCATGTTCGCCCCGGCGGGGGCTTCGTCGGCCGCAGCGACGCCGGCGAGGGTTGCTAAACCGGCGGCGGTGAATTCGCGTCGTGTCATTGATCGGATACTCCCAATGCCTTGAGTTCGCGGTCCCACGGCGCACGGTACGGTACTGCCAGCATCGCGTTCGCCTCCTTGTCGTCGATCACGGCGTTCTTCGCCCAATCCCATCGCATCGACCGACCGAGCCGGAGCGAGAGGTTCGCGAGGTGGCACGCGACGGCCGTGCGGTGGGCGCTGGCGAGGTCCGCGACCGGTTGCTTCCGCGACTTCACGCAGTCGATGAAGTCGCGCGCGTGGCCGAGGTACTGCCCCGCGGAGTCGCCGGTCGCGTCCGAAAGCGCCGGGGTGCGGGGCTTCGGCTCGCCATTCGTAAGCACCGGCTCCGGGCCGCCGGTCGGGTGACCGCTTTTCACGCCGGGAATCTGATTGGCGGGCGGAACGTCCGGGTCGGGAGTGACCGTGTAACCCGAGCGGTCGATGCCGAGCGACCCGCGGGTGCCGTGGAACGTGAACCCGAACCCGGCGCGCTCGCCGCGGGCGGCCTCGCGCAGCACGAACGCCACCGAGAACGTTCCGCAATCGAAAATCGCGTCCTGGGTGTCGGGGGTTTCGCCGCCGTCCTTGAGCGCGTACCGCCCACCGACGGACATCACCGATTTCAGCCCGCCGAGGCCGAGCGCCCAATCGACGATATCGAGCTGGTGGGCCGCGAGGTTGGTCACCTGCCCGCCGGCGGTGTCCCAGAACCAGCGGAAGTGGTACAGGCCACGAAGTGGGTTGTACCGGCGGGCCGGCGCCGGGCCGAGCCACATCTCCCAGTCGAGATCGGCCGGCGGCGAACCGTCGGGTGGGTTGCCGAACCCCGGGAAGATGTTCCGCACCGAGGACATCCGCACGGACGAGATGGTTCCGAGGTGCCCGCCGCGGATCAGGTCGCGGGCCTTCTTGTAGTGCGACCCGGACCGCTGTTGTGTGCCGACCTGAACGACCCGCTTCGTGCGGGCCGCGACCGCTTGCATCCACTCGCCCTCGCGGACGAACCGCGTCAGCGGCTTCTCGACGTACACGTCCTTCCCGGCCGCGCAGGCGAGCATCGTCATGAGCGCGTGCCAGTGGTCGGGCACGGCCAGGACAACCGCCTGAACGGCCTTGTCGTCGTAGAGCTTGCGGAAGTCCGCGTAAGGCGTGGCCCTTCCGCCCGCGGCTTCGACCCCTTCGGCCAGGCGCTTCTTGTGGCACTCCGCCACCGCGACGATCTCGACATCCTCCAGTTTGCGGAACGTACTGACGTGCGTTTTGGCGATCAACCCGTAGCCGATGACCCCGACGCCGACGCGCTCGTTGGCCCCGCGGACCCGCGAATACGACGCGGCCGTGAGGACCGTGGCGGAGGTGCTCTGGAGGAACAACCGGCGGTCGGCGGTCGGGTGCGACATGGCTCGGTCCCGTTGTGGAGGTGGACCCATGATGCGCGATTTCGGCGCGCGTTCCAATACACGTGCCCGGTATTGTGTCCGTATTGGTTTTCTTCTTGTGGCACAGGCTTTCCAGCCTGTGTCCCGCCGAGCAAAGGGCACACAGGCTGGAAAGCCTGTGCCACAAAACCCGACAACCTTGACTTCGGACTCATCCAAACGCACACTGACTTTATCCTCCCGCCTACCGCGCACCTTCCGCCCCGCAAACCGCATGACCTTCACCCTGCCGAAGTTCGGGTTCGCACTCGTCGCGCTCGCGGCGGTTGCTCCGCTGGCGCGCGCGGAGGAAACGCGCACCGGGGAACAGATCTACAAGCAGATGTGTTCACGGTGCCACGGCGCGAAGGGCGAGGGCACCAAGAAGTACGAACTGCCGCTCACCGGCGATCGGTCCGTCGCGCAGCTCGCCGGCGTGATCGACCGCACGATGCCCGAAGGCGACCCCGACGCACTCGACGCCGAAGGCGCGAAGCGGGTCGCGCAGTTCATGTACGACCGCTTCTATTCGCCCGACGCGCAGGCGCGGATCAACCCGCCGCGGGTCGAACTGTCACGGCTGACAGTGAAGCAGTATCGCAACAGCGTCGCGGACCTCGTCGGTAGTTTCCGGAACTCGCCGAAGATTGAAGAAAAGCAGGGGCTGCGCGGCGAATACTTCAACGCGCGGAACTTCCAGAACGGCAAACGGCAAATCGACCGCACCGACCCGGAGGTGAGCTTCGACTTCGGCAAACAGCCACCGACGGCCGACCCGGAGCCAAAAGAGAAATTCGACCCGCACACGTTCTCGATCCGCTGGGAAGGCTCGGTGTGGGCGCCCGATACCGGAGTGTACGAGTTCGTGGTGAAGACCGACCACGCGCTGCGGCTGTGGGTGAACGACCCGCGCAAGGCGCTCATCGACGCCTGGGTGAAGTCCGGCGACGGGACCGAGTTCCGCGCGAACGTGTTCCTCCTCGCGGGCCGCGCGTACCCCATCAAACTGGAGTTCTCGAAGGCGAAACAGGGCGTGGACGACTCGAAGAAGGGCGTGATTCCGCCCACCAAGCCCGCATTCGTTTCGCTCAACTGGAAGCGCCCGAACCGCGCGCTGGAGGTGATCCCCGCACGCCACCTCACGCCGCAGAAGCTCCCGGAGGTCGCGGTGATCGAAACGCCGTTCCCGCCGGACGACCGCAGTCTGGGCTGGGAACGCGGGAGCACGGTCTCGAAGGAGTGGGACGCCGCGACGACCGAGGCCGCGTTCGAGACCGCCGCGTACATCCTCGCCCGGCTCCCGGAACTCAGCGGCGCGCAACCCGGTGCCGGGGATCGAGTTGCGAAGCTCAAGGCGTTCTGCGCGACGCTCGCGGATCGCGCGTTCCGCCGCCCGCTGACCGATTCCGAGAAGGCGCTCTTCATCGACCGGCAGTTTGACGCCGCCGCGGACCCGGAACTCGCGGTCAAGCGCGTCGTGCTGCTCGTGCTGAAGTCGCCCCGGTTCTTGTACCCCGACGCTGGCGGAAGCCCGGAGCAACACGCAACCGCCACCCGTTTGGCATTCGCACTGTGGGACGCGCCGCCGGACAAGGAACTCTTCGACGCCGCGGCCGCAGGGAAACTCGGCACCCGCGCGGAAGTCGCGAAGCAGGCCGAGCGCATGATGCTCGACCCGCGAGCGAAGGCGAAGGTCCGCGAGTTCCTCATCACGTGGCTGAAGTTGGATCAGCCAAAGGACTTGTCGAAGGACGCGAAGCGGTTTCCAGGGTTCGACGCGGAGGTCGCGTCCGACCTGCGCACGTCGCTGGAACTGTTGCTTGACGATGTGATGTGGAGCGAGAACTCCGACTTCCGGCAGTTGTTCCTCGCAGAGGAGACGTACTTCAACGGCCGGCTCGCGAGCTTCTACGGGGTCGAAAGTCCGGCCGATGCGGCGCGCCGGCTGATACTCAAGTTCCACGGGATTGATCTCCCAGCCGACCTCGCTTTCAAGAAGGTGAAATTCGAGCCAGACCGGCGCGGCGGCGTTCTCACGCACCCGTATGTGGCGGCGTCGCTGGCATACATTGGCGAAACGTCGCCGATTCACCGCGGGGTGTTCATCGGCCGCGGGTTACTCGGAATCGGTATCCGGCCGCCGCAGGAGGCGTTCACGCCGATCGCGCCGGACCTGCACCCGAACCTGACCACCCGCGAGCGTGTGTCACTGCAAACGAAGCCCGCGGCCTGCGCCGGGTGCCACACGATCATGAACCCGCTGGGCTTTTCGCTGGAGAACTTCGACGCGGTGGGCCGCTGGCGCGAGACGGAACGCGACAAGCCCGTGGACGCAACCGGAAGCTACGAAACACGTTCCGGCAAAGTCGAGAAGTTCAGCGGGGCGAAGGAACTGGCGAAGTTCCTGGCCAATAGCGAAGAAACGCAGTACGCCTTCGCCCAGCAGGCGTTCCACCATTTCGTGAAGCAGCCGGTTCGCGCCTACGGGTTGACGAAACCGGACGAACTGCGGAAAACATTTGCCGAAAACGGCTACAATATGCGAAAATTGATCGTGGAGATTTGCGCGACTGCGGCGATGCCCTCCAAATAATAACAAGAGCTAACCACAGAGGCACGGAGACACAGAGAAAACAAGAGAAGAGTGTTTTTTAGACCTCTGTTTTCTGCCTTTGCCTTCTCTGTGTCTCTGTGCCTTTGTGGTTAGCTCTGCTTCTCACATTCGGAGCCAATTCCTATGCACCTGCCCCGCACCCGGCGCGAGTTCGTTCGCGACCTCGGCCTCAGCGCCGCGGCCCTGCCGTTCGTCCTCAACCTGCCGGGACTCGCGTTCGCCAACCAGGCGAAGCGGAAGCAGCGGATCGTGTTCGTGTTCAGCCCCAACGGCATCGTGCCGAAGGACTTCTGGCCCGACGAGGAAGGCGCAGACTTCAAACTGAAGGCGATCCTCGAACCGCTGGAGCCGTTCAAAAAGCAGACGATGACGCTGCACGGCCTGTGCGACCGCATTCGCGGCGACGGCGACGGCCACATGCGCGGCATCGGCTGCCTGCTGACGGGCATCGAACTGTTCCCCGGCAACATCCAGGGCGGATCCGACACGCCGGCGGGGTGGGCGAAGGGCATTTCGGTCGATCAGGAGATCAGGAACTACCTTCAAGCGAACGCGGCGACCAAGACGCGGTTCGGCTCGCTGGAACTGGGCGTGATGGTGCCCGAACGCGCCGACACCTGGACCCGCTGGAGCTATGCCGGGGCGAACAAGCCGCTCACCCCGATCGACGACCCGTACCAGTTGTTCAACAAGCTCTACGGCCGCGCGAAGGACAACGAAGCGCTCGCGAGCGTCCTCGACGCGGTGAAGGACGACCTCAAGAAGGTCGGTGATACCGTCGGCGCCGCAGACAAGAAGCTGCTGGAGGAACACGCGGCGTTCGTGCGCGACATGGAGAAGGAACTGAAGGAGCAGAAGTCGGCTGCAAATGTGGGTCACGCGGTTCCGAAACTCGAACCGGGCATGAAGCGCGTCAACGAGAACATGCCGCAGATCTCGAAGACGCAGATCGATCTCCTGGTGAACAGCTTCCAGGCCGATTTCGCCCGCGTCGCGACCTACCAGATCACGAACTCGGTGGGCGGTGCCCGCATGAAGTGGCTGGGCGTGGACGAGGGTCACCACGACCTCTCGCACGAACCGGACACGAACGAAAAGGCCCAGGAAAAGCTCGTGAAGATCAACCGCTGGTACTGCGAGCAGGTCGCGTACCTCGCCAAGCGCCTCGCGGACACGCCGGAACCGGGCGGCAGCGGCTCGTTGCTCGACAACACGCTCATCGTGTGGACGAACGAACTCGGCAAGGGCAACTCGCACACGATGGACAACATCCCGTTCGTGCTGGTCGGCGGCGGTCTCGACTTCAAGATGGGCCGGTCGCTGAAGTACCCGAAGGTGCCGCACAACCGCCTGTTGATGGCGCTGGCGCACGGCTTCGGCCACCACGTCAAGACCTTCGGCAACCCCAACCAGTGCGGCGCGGGGGTGTTGACGGGACTGGCGTGAGAAAGGCGCGGTCCACCATGTCCCAAGCGACGTACCCGCGCCTGTGCCGTATGTTCGGCGCGTACTTCCACCAAGATTGGGACACGGAGGGCAATGATTGGCCTGATTTGGTCCGCAACTTCGCGACGGGTCAACCTGCTGCGAATTTGCGCTCAACGGCCGAAGAACTCGACAAACTTCTGCGCGACTTTCCAGACGACGCGGCGCTGGACAACGAAATGTTTGATGTGTTGTACTGCTCGTATGACCCGCGTCCCGATTTAGGCGGTCCGACGGTCCGCAGTTGGCTCGATCAGATCGCGGAACACTTGCGGTCGCTCGCGAACCAATGATGAACCGTCGCGAACTCTCTTCACCCCGAAGGGGTGTGACAACGTAGCCTGGGGCAACGCCCCAGGAACGCACGCCCCATTTCTTCCAGCCTGAAGGGCTGGGACACGAGCCGCAGTCATGTCCCAATCACTCGCCCGAATCGTCGTTCACGTCATCTTCAGCACCAAGAACCGCGACCCGCTCATCGGCCCGGATGTTCGCGACGACCTGTTCGCGTACCTCGCGGGCACGCTGAACGCGATCGACTGCCACGCGATCCGCATCGGCGGGATCGACGATCACGTCCACTTGCTGTTCGTGTTGTCAAAGAACGTCAAACTCACGAAGGCGATCGAAGAGGTGAAGAAGGAATCGTCGAAGTGGGCGAAGGAACGGGTTCATCCCAAGTTCTACTGGCAGACCGGATACGGGGCGTTCTCGGTGAGCGCGTCAATGGAGGATGTGGTGAGCGCGTACATCGACAACCAGGAAGAACACCACAAGAAGCAAACCTTCAAGGATGAATTGCGCGAGTTCTTCCGCAAGCACCGCATGGCGTTTGACGAGGAACGCCTTTGGGATTGAAGTTGCTGTTGTCTCACCCCTTCGGGGTGCAATGAGTTTTCGCCTGCTACCTGGGGCGTTGCCCCAGGCTACGTTGTCCCAGCCCTTCGGGCTGAAAACCGCGGTGCTTCGGCTTTCTCATAGCGCACGCGTCCCGCGTGCTCTTTGCCACACACGCGGGCCGCGTGCGCTACGAACCACCGTGACCCGAACCATCACCAGGGGTTCCTTCCGCCCGCCGCGTCGGATATCCTGTCAGTTCTGCCATCCACCCCGCGCCGCGAGGGCTTGTCTGTGCGCCTCCGCTTCCTCGTATTCCTCGTCGCCCTGATTCCCCTCCTGCTCCACTCGCTCGCGTCGGGACAACCCGACCTGAGCAAACCGATCAACGTCACCCCCAAGCCGGTCGCGGCCGACGCGAGCGTGAAGCTCGATTACGACATCGTTTACGTCCGCGCGCCGCGCAAGGGCGACGACGTCGGCACCAACTGGCCCGAGATCTCCAACCCGGTGTTCATGGACGCCGGCGCGGACCTCATGCTGCTCCACCCTAACGGGTCGGAAGAGGTACTCGTGAAGGGCGGGGCCGGGTCGGTAACGGACCCGATGGTGTCGTTCGACGGCGAATGGGTGTACTACTCGCTGTTCCACGACATGAAGGGCGGGAGCGTCTCGCAAGGCCCCGCCGGCGGGGCCGACATCTACAAGATTCACGTCAAGTCGCGGAAAATCGTTCGATTGACGAAGCAGGAGTTCACGCCCAACACCGGCGCGGGCAACTGGAGTCGCGACTTCCGCAAGCCGGAGGTTGGCAAGGATTACTTCGAGTACGGCGTGTTCAACATGGGGCCGTGCCCGCTGCCCGGCGGGAAGGTGATGTTCGCCAGCAACCGCAACGGGTACAAGCCGCCCAAGCGCGTCCTGCACACGTTGCAACTGTTCGTGATGGATGATGACGGGTCGAACGTCGAGTGCATCGGGCACCTCAACCTCGGCATGGCGCTCCACCCGACCGTGCTCAAGGACGGGCGCGTGATGTTCAGTTCGCTGGAGTCGCAGGGGCTGCGGTCCTCGACGCTGTGGGGGCTGTGGACCATCAACCCGGACGGCACCAACTGGGGGCCGATGGCCAGCGCGTTCATGCCCGGGGCCAGCCCGAGCGCGTGGCACTTTCAGACGCAAATGTCGGACGGATCGATCGTCGCGGAGGAGTACTACAACCAAACCAGTAGCGGGTTCGGGAGCCTGGTGAAGTTCCCGCTCACGGCCCCGGAAGGGCAAACCTTCGGTCCGGGCTACACCGGCGACGCGCGCAACCCGGCGCTTCGCCACGGCCGCACCGATGACGGCAAGGCCCGCGTTCGCCGGCTCCCGTTCAGCCCGTTCGGGATCGAATCCCTCACTCAGTTCGCCCGCGCCGATGAAGGCCCGGCCGATTACGCCGACCGCAACGCCCGCCCGCCGGTCCGCGGGCAGCGCGAAACCACGCCGCGCGTCGGCAAGGTGACGCACCCGTCGGCCGCGCCGGACAACCACCTGCTCGTCGTGTGGTCGGGCGGGCCGGTCAACGGCGGCTACACCGTTCACCGCCCCGCGGTCGATGGCGGGCTGTACCTCATTCGGGGCGGGAAGTCGATCGACGAGCCGGGGCAGATGCTCCTCATCAAGAACGATCCGAACTTCAACGAGCAGTGGCCCCGGGCGCTCGTGCCGTACAAGCGCGTTCACGGCGTCGATGAGCCCGCGCGACTTCCCACGCTGTCGAACGACGGGGGCCTGTCGAAGCACCTCCCCGCGGGGACGCCGTTCGGGCTGGTCGGCACGAGTAGCTTCTACAAGCGCGAGAGTTACCCCAACGGCCTCGTGAAGCCGGGCACCGTCACCGCGACCTTCGCCGGCGGCACCGACCCGACCGGCTACGCGGACCTCGACCCGTTCAACAGTACGGTCGATGGCAGTTCGCTGAACTGGTTCAACCAGGGCGCCGACGCCGGGCGCTACACCAACGACGACATCCTCGCTGTTCGGATTCTGGTGATGGATCCTACCACCGACCTATATATGGGACCGAACAGCGGGCGCACGTTCCGCAGCCACGCGAACGAGCGCCTGCGGATTCTGGGCGAAATCCCGCTGCGGAAGTTCGCAAACGGCAAGGAGCCGCTCGACCCCGACGGCAACCCGGACACGAGCTTCCTGGCGCGGATTCCCGCGGACGTGGGGTTCACCTTCCAGACGCTCGACAAGTCCGGGATGGTTTTGAACATGGCCCAGACGTGGCACCAACTGCGACCGGGCGAGATTCGCAACGACTGCGGCGGGTGTCACGCGCACAGCCAGAAGCCCACCGACTTCAACCGGACTGCTGCGGCGCGGCCAGATTACGCGATCTTCGACCTCACGGAAAAGGCCCCGCTACTGACATCGAAAGTCCGCGACGAATCGAAGAAGGTGTGGGATGGGAAAGGCGAAACCGGACTGCGCTACGAAGCGGGCGTGAAGAACGTCGAGTTCTTCCGCGACGTGAAGCCGATCCTCGACCGGAGCTGCGTCGCGTGTCACACGCAGAAGGGTGGGGCGACGCCGGCGGGCAACCTCGTCCTCGATGACGACAAGATCGTCAACCTGCCGGACAACGACGACGTGCCTGGCACCTACTACCGGCTCGCGATGGACTCCGCCGGGCGGTTCGGTCACAAGCCGCTCATCAACGGCTGGCGCGGAGCGAACGCGAGTCGCTACATTCGGATGTTCCAGGCGCGGCGCAGTTTGCTGGTTTGGAAGGTGTTCGGCGCGCGGCTCGACGGGTGGACGAACGACGACTTCCCCACCGAGACCACTCCGGGCGACCCGCGAACGCTGGTGCACAGGGGCGAACCGGTCGCGAACACGCCCACCAACCGCAACCGCGCCGACCTTGACTACACCGGGAGCCCGATGCCGCCCCCGGATGCCGTCAAGAGTGGCAAGGTTGCGCCGCTGACGGACGAGGACAGGCTCACGCTGGTCCGGTGGATCGATCTGGGGTGCCCGATCGACCTGAGTTACAACCCCGCGAAGCCGCAAGCGACCGGCTACGGCTGGGCGCTCGACGACCAGCGCCCGACGCTCACCCTCGCCTCACCGAAGGCCGGGTCGAACCTGCCGCTGGAGCGCATCCTGGTCGGGATGCACGATTACGGCACCGGCCTCGACGCCGCGAGCTTCACGGTCACCGCCGACTTCCCGGTGAACGGGAGCGCCGCCGGCGCGAACCTCGCACCGAAGTTTGCTTCTCTCGGCGGCGGAGTGTTCGAGCTGAAGCTGACCGCGCCGCTGACGACCCCGCGCGGAACGCTCAGAGTCAGCGTGAAGGACAAACAGGGTAACGTCACGCGGATCGATCGGGTGTTTAGCGCGGCGAAGTGACCGGAAGTATTGTGCCGGCCACTGCGAGCGGAGATAATCGCCGTAGTTCGACCCCGGTCCCGCGGAGTACCCGCGATGCTCTCCCTGCTCGGCCCGCGCGGCCGGTTGTGCGATTCGCCCTGCCGCCGCGACCTGCTCACCGCCGGGTCGCTCCCGCTGTTCGGCCTCGCGCTGTCGGACGTACTCCGGTTCGAGTCGCGCGCGAGGGCCGAAACCCCGAAAGCCGACCCGAAGCTCTTACCGGGCTTCGGTAAGGCGAAATCGGTGATCCTGCTCTACCTACAAGGGTCGCCGAGTCACATCGACTTGTGGGATCCGAAGCCGGACGCGCCGGAGGGCATTCGTGGCGAGTTCAAGACCATCCAGACCTCGGTGCCGGGGACGCGACTCACGGAAGTGCTGCCGAAGCTCGCCAGGCAATCGCACCTGTTCACGCTGATTCGGTCGCTCGGCGTGAAGCCGCAAGGGCTGACGAACCACGGCGCGTCGATTTACATGCTGATGACCGGCGCCGGGCCGCTCAACTTCTCGCCGACGGGGCTGTCGGTGCCGCCGTCGCGCCAGGACCTGCCGTCGGTCGGGGCGATCGTGTCGCGGTACCGGCCCGCGGAGCCTGGAAGGCTCGGATTCGTCAGCGTATGCGGACCGATCCTCGAAGGCGCGGTGACAGGGGTGGGGCAGTCGGCCGGGATCCTCGGCGCCGGCCACGACCCGTTCCAGATGTATCAGAACCCGCAAGAGCGGATCAACGTCGATAGCCTCGTGCTGCCGCCGGATGTCGATCTGGGGCGCATGAAGGCCCGCATCGACCTGCGCAGTGTCCGCACCGCGCCGGGCTGGGCCGCCGGGTTCGATTCGCACTACGACACCGCGTTCGCCCTGCTCGGTTCGGCGGCGACCTCACGAGCGTTTAGGCTCGAAGACGAACCCCGGCAGGTTCGCGACCGCTACGGCCGCACGAAGTGGGGGCAGAGCTGCTTGCTCGCGCGGCGGCTGGTCGAAGCGGGAACGCGGTTCGTGCAGGTAAACTGGCCGTCGGGGTCGGACACCGAGCCGGCGCCCGGCCCGGACGGCTCGTGGGACACGCACCGCAACAACTTCCCGATGCTCAAGAACTGGCGGTGTCCGGTGTTCGATCAGAGCGCGTCGGCGCTACTCGAAGACCTCGACGCCCGCGGGCTTCTGGAAACGACGCTCGTGGTGATGGTGGGCGAGTTCGGCCGCTCGCCGAAGATCGGCGCTCCGACGACCGACAACGTCGGCCCGGGCGGGCGCGACCACTGGCCGTCGTGTTACACGTGCCTCGTCGCCGGCGGTGGTGTGAAACTGGGTCAAGTGTACGGAGAATCGGACCGGACCGGCGCCTACCCGCAGAAGAACCCGGCGCACCCGTTCGACCTGATCGCCACGCTGTACCATGCTCTGGGCATCGACCCGAAGACACAGTACCGCGACAGCCTCGACCGCCCCCGCGGGCTGGTCGAACACGGCGGCCCGATCCTGGGGTTGTTCTGAGAGAATGGCGGTGATGAAATCCGAGCCTCTGGTCGCTCGTATTCTTCAGCCTGAAAGGCTGGGACAACATAGCCCGGGGCAACGCCCCGGGTAGGACGCGGAATTGTCTTGCACCCTGAAGGGGTGCGACAAAAGATGTCCCAGCCCTACAGGCTGGAAGACCAATACGCTCGCTCCCCGGGGCGTTGCCCCGGGCTATGTTGTCCCGGCCCTTCGGGCCGAAAACCAAAGACCTGCCGGGCGATTCTGCCGGTTCCGGTGAAGAGAGAACTCATGCACCTCCGCTTCCTATACACGGTCTTCGCCGCGCTCCTCGCGGTTGCTCCCGTGCGCGCCGACGAGCCGAAGCCCGCGCCCGCCGACGTGCAAAAGGCTGCGGAGCGCGGGCTGGCGTTCCTCGAAGCCGACGCCTTCAAGTGGCGCACGGAGCGCGAGTGCAGTACCTGCCACCACGGCACCATGACCGTCTGGGCGCTCGCCGAGGCCAAGAGCCGCGGGTACGCGGTGAAGGACGAGACGTTCGCCGACATCGTGAAGTGGACGAAGGACCGGCTGCTGGCGAACATCGACAAACCGCGTGACACAAGGGACGGCTGGAAGATGGTGAACAGCTCGGCCCTGTACCTCTCCATGATGGCGCAGGCGGTGCCGAAACAGGACGCGATTTCGGCCGACGAACTCAAGCGGATCGCCGGACACCTGGTCCGGCACCAGGAGGAAGACGGGTCGATCGCGTGGTCGCTGGCGCCGGCGAAGAACCGGCCGCCGCCGTTCTTCGAGTCGGACGAGGTCGCCACACTCCTTGCCGACATCGCGCTGGCGCCGCACGTCCCGGCCGACCCGAAGGAGAAGTCGGACCTGCGCGCCGCCCGCGAGAAGGGGCTGGCGTGGCTCGCGAAGGCCAAACCGACGCAGACGACGCAGGCGCTCGTGGTACGGCTGTTCCGCGACGTGCGCGCCGGCAAGCCCGCGAAGGAGCTGCAGCCGCAGATCGACGCGCTGGTGCAGCGCCAGAACAAGGACGGCGGGTGGGGGCAGCTCAAAGAGGCGCCGAGTGATGCCTTCGCCACCGGTCAGGCGCTATACTTCCTGAACATCGCTGGCGTGACGGCCGACGCCGCGGAGGTGCGCCGCGGGTTGGCGTTCCTGGTGACCACCCAGAAGGCCGACGGTTCCTGGCCCATGACCCGGCGCGGGCACCCCGGGGTCACGCCGTCGGACTTCACGTGGCCGATCGTCCACCTCGGCAGCGCGTGGGCCACAATCGCCCTGACCCACTGCGCCCCGAAGTGACCGGCGCGGTGAGACCGCCCCTTCTTCTGTAGCCGGCCTCAGTGAGGCCGGAGCTATACCGGCTGGGTAGCTCCGGCCTCACTGAGGCCGGCTACAGTAAGTCATTAGCCCGATTTCGTCTCACAGGCCCCGGAATGCCTACCCTCGCGCAACTCGGCCAGCTCCTGACCGCCAGCAGGGTCGTGACCGCGGAAGCCTGGCAGCGGGCCGTGGCCGCCGGCGGGAACGACCTCGCGCGGACCCTCGACGCGCTCGCGGCGATCCCCGCGTGGTGGGCGACCGACCCCGCCGACCCGCATCCGAGCCTCACCGACTACCACAAGTCCGTGATCGAACTCTGGTGGGACGACCCGAAGTTCCCGCTCGCCCGACACCTGGCGCTCAACCAGTTCCTCATCCTGAACAAGCTCGGGCAGGGCGGGCAGGGCGAGGTGTACCGCGCCCGGCAGCTCAACCCGGCGCGGTTCGTCGCGGTGAAGACCCTCACCCAGGAGACCGAGTCCCGGCGCCGGCGGTTCGAGCAAGAGGCCAAGACGATGATGCGGGTGCGGCACCCCGGCGTCGCCCGGTTCCACCTCTACGAGCGGGTCCGCGACGCCAACAACGTGCCGACCGACGAGTACCTGATCGCGATGGAGTACGTCGAGGGCACCGACCTGTACCGGCTCGTCCAGGAGCACGGCCCGGTGCCGTGGCGGTTCGCGATCAAGTGGGCGGTCGATCTGCTCGGCGGGCTGGCGGTGATCCACGACAACGGGTTCATCCACCGCGACGTGAAGCCGGCGAACATCATGGTCCTCGGCCCGGTGCCCGGCCCCCGCGCGCGAGTGTCCGACACCGCCGCCAAGATGCTCGACTTCGGCGCGGTCAAACACGCCGACACCCCTGTGCCGGGCAGCGGGGTCAAGCGGGTCTTCATCGGGACGCGCGAGTACGCCCCGCCGGAACAGTGGGCCGAGCGGGTCGTGCCCGCGTCGGACATTTACGCCCTCGGCGCCAGCCTCTACCACGCCCTCACCGGCCGGCCGCCCTACGAGGTCGAGGGGCGGGCGGCGGCGGCGTTCATGAAGGCCCACGCCCGCGCGCCGATCCCCGACGCGCGGGACTACGACCCGGACATCCCGCCGGACATGAGTTTGTTGCTGACGCGCATGATGGCCAAGAAGGCCGACGACCGGAGCACCGCGGCGGAGCTGGCCGAGGAGTTCCGCCGGTTGCTCCCCACCGAGGCCCGCGCCGAGCCACTTTCGGGCGCGAAAACGAAGGTTCCGCCGGCCGCGAAGCCCAAACCGGCCGCGGTCGCGGTTCCCGAGGCCGACGAACCCGAGGAAAAGAGCGCCGTGCACGCGGTCCTTCACCCGTTCCTCGCGGTTCTCGAACGGATCTTTCTCCCCGCGCACCTGCGCCCGGCCCCCGGGCACGAACCGGCCGTTTCCGAGCGGATGATTGCCCTGCTCCGCCGCCCGCTGTTGCTGCTCGCGCTCCTCGTTCTGATCGGACTTCTCATTTTCCTCATCCGCTAGAACCGCAATGATTTCAAAGTAGTAGTAGGCCGCAGGCCGGCGCCGTGTGCCGTTGCTTCGGGAGCCATGAACGGCACACGGACTGTGCCTACTACTACTTTGCGAACCGCGATTTCCTTCCCCCGCGCTTGTGAGATATACTGATTCACGCTCGGGTCACGAGCGCCTGTACTTGTTACGGGCGCTCCGCGGAATCTCAGGATGACGGACTTCCATCTCCAGCACGTTCGGACCGGGGAAACGGTCAAGCTCCCCCCGGACCGAACGCTGATCGGCACCGCCGACCACGCGACCGTTCGCACGGAGGACGGTCCGTACCTCGCCGCGCTGGTCGTCCGCTACCCGAGCGGCTGGACGATCTTCGGCCTGTCGGACGACCCGGCCGTGACGTACAACCGCCAGCCGCTCGGCCCCGCGCAGCGCGCGCCGATCCGGAAGGGCGACCTGCTCATCATCGGCACCGAGCGGTACACACTCATCGCCCCGCAGAGCGCCCAGGAGGAGCCGCACTTCGCCGACCCGCCGGCGTGCTTCGCCTACGTCCGCAACCCGGACGGGATGGAGGAGTGCCGGGCCGTCGATCACGACCTCCTGTTCGGCCGGCTGCCGTTCTGTCACGTGCAACTGGCGGACACGCGGCTGTCGCGGCTCAGCGCGCTGCTGGCGGCCCACGACGGCGCGTGGTACCTGCACACGCTCTCGAAAAAGCCCCTCGGGCGCAACCGCAAGGCGGTCAACACCTGCGCCCGTGTCGAGGACGGCGACGAGCTGCTCATCGGCCCCTTGGTGGTGCGGCTCGAGATCCGCGGCGGGTCGCGCGAGCGCGAGGCGCTGCCCAGCTCGATGTCCGATTCAGTGGTCCAGTTGCGGAACGCGGTCGCGGCCCCGTCGGACGCGGACTTCGGCGGCATCACCGACGGCGCGGCCGCGCCGACCGACACGGACGCCCCGGCGCCCCTGATCACGCTGCGGGCCGGCGCGGAGCAACTGGAGCGGTGGTTGAAGACCCAGACCCCGGCCGCGGCGCCGAAGGGCGGGCTGGGCGGGTGGCTCGGCGCCCAGCGCGACAAGCTGCGCCGGTTCTGGCTCGACACGCCCGAGACGACCGCCGCCCGCGGCCTCCGCACCGCCGGGAAGTACGGCGAGGCGTTCGCGGTGCTGGACCGCGCGCTCCGCGCCCGCCCGGACGGCCCGGAGTTGCTCCGCGAACTGTACCGGCTCTACGAGGCGGCCGGACTGTTCGATTTGTGCTACCGCCCGCTGCGTCAGATCGAGAAGCTGGCCGAGGCCCGCGGCGCCCCGGACCCGTGGGTACTCGAAACGCTGGCCCGGCTCTGCGAGCGCCTGAGCGCCACCCAGCCGGCGATGATGGACCGCGCGCTGGGCTACTGGAACAAACTTGAAACCGCGACCGGGACCAGTTACCACCGCGAGCGGGCCAACGCGATGGCCCGGCGCGCGCTCCGCGAGGGCGGCTTCGCCGGCGCCGCCGGCGACGATGTGTGAGGCGTGCTTTCGATCACTCGGGCAACGACACCTTGACGGTCGTGGTCGTGTCGCCGCGCTGGAGCTTGACGGTCGCATCGCCGATGGCCAGCGCGTCGCGCAGGAGCCGGCGCAGCGCCTCGGCGTCGGTCGGCTTCTTGCCGCTCACTTCGAGAACCACGTCGCCGACCTTCAGCCCGGCCTTCTCGGCGGCGCTTGCGGCCGCCACCTTCGCGACCGTCACCGCCCTGTCGGCCGCCTTCACCTCGACACCGACCGTGGACAGCTCGAGGAAGGTAATGTAGCCCAGTGGCCGGATCACCTTCTCCTCGACGACGACCCGGCGCGCATAGATTTCTTTCTGGGCCAGGGGGTTGGCGACTTGTTCGAGCGGCTTGGGGGGATCGGCGATGGTGATGGTCCCGCCGGCGATCAGGGTACTCACCTCGACCGTTCCACCGATGGTGATCTTGCCCCGGGAGATGATAAGGCTTTTCAGAACGTGACTCTTCACCTGTACATCGCCATCACAGATGACAACGGAGTTGCTGATACGGTGTTCACTGCTGACATCACCGGTCGCGAGAACCAGCGAGTCCATGATTCCCGCCGATAACGGGCCGCGTGAGACCACGAGACAATGTGTCACTCCCGTGGGTTCCGTAAAGCCGGAAGCCTGGATGGCTTCAGCAAGTGGACCAGCTTGTCTCTTGTATGGCCCGTCGCACCGAACGAACTCGATGCCCGGATTCGCTTTTTTGTAAGCCGAGAAGTCCGCGAAGCATGTGGGACCTTGCGGTTTCCGATCGCCGGTCATTTCTGCCATCGTCACTGCCTTGACCCCCGCCTCGTAGGCGGGTATCCAGAGGCGGTCGTCATCGGCCTTGTAGCGACTGACAGCGGCGGTCGAAGCGATGTACAGGTCGATCTGCCCACGCTTGGCGAACCGGTCCCCGCGCGGCAGGCGCATCAGGGCAATGTGCTCGCGGAGCGCCCGGACCGCCTTCGCCGCGCGGGTGCGGACCTCGGGGCTTTCGGACTTGAGCGCCGCCAGGAGTTCCGGCGGCACTTCGTCCACGTTCAGGGTCGCGAGCCGCCGGCTGGCCGCCTCGCGCTCGGCGAAGTCCTCGCTCCCGAGTTGCTTCACGATGGTTGCCACGTCCACCGCCCGCGGCGGGGGGATGTCCGAACCGCCGACCACCGCAACGACCCCGATGGCCCCGGCGACAACGAAGACCGTGAGACGGAACATCGGAAACTCCGGGTTGAAGGTGACGGACCGAAATTCTTGGGTGGTTGTTGGAGACCTCGTGCAAGAAGGCGCGGGCAGAGCGAACACACGTATAGTACAGCGATTCGGGAGCGAGTCAACGAAAAAATATCCGCACCGACAGTCGTTACTCCGCGATCGAACCGCATCTCGCCCTTTCCCGTTGCACCACTGGCGCACTCTCGTTCCAATGGCGACGTGCGAGGCACGACTTCGATCCCCTACGGTGAAGGTCACGCGGTAGTAACCATGTCAACCGACTGTCGCGCGTTCGGCTACGAAGCAAACGACCGCTGGGCGCAGCTCCCGTCCGTCGTCGGCTGGCAGGAGGTTGCCGCGGTCGCCGCCGACTCGCGCGACCGCGTGTTCGTGTTCAGCCGCGGGCCGCACCGGCTTCAGGTCTTCAACCGCGACGGCACCCTGACCGAGCAGTGGGACGCCTCGATGTTCGTGCGCCCGCACGGCATCACGATCGGCCCGGACGATTGCGTCTACTGCACCGACGACATGGGGCACACGGTCCGCAAGTTCTCCGCACGCGGCGAGTTGCTGTTCACACTCGGCACACCCGGGAAGCCCTCCGACACGGGCGCGACGAGTATCGACTTCCGCACGATCACGCATTCCGGGCCGCCGTTTCATTATCCCACGAACCTCGCGATCAGCCCCGCCGGCGAACTGTACATCACCGACGGGTACGGCAACGCCCGCGTCCACGTCTTCAGCTCCGACGGGCGGTTGCTGTTCTCGTGGGGCGAACCGGGAAGCGGGCCGGGGCAGTTCCATGTTCCGCACGGGATCGCGATCGATCGCGAAGGGATCGTTTACGTCGCGGACCGCGAGAACAGCCGCATTCAACTTTTCACACCGAAGGGCGAGTTCGTTTCCGAATGGACCGACCTCGCACGGCCAAGTCAGGTGTTCATCGACACGAGCGGGCGGTTCTTCGTGACTGAACTCGGCTATCGCGCCGGGATGTGGCCGGGCACGACTGCGCCGACCCCGGACGCCACCGGCGGGCGCGTGAGCGTCTTCGACGCGAAGCGGAACCTCGTCGCCCGCTGGGGCGGCGGGGACGATCCGACCGCGCCGGGCGACTTCTTCGCCCCGCACGACATCTGCGTGGATTCAAGCGGCGATGTGTACGTCGCGGAGGTCACGTGGTCCGCGGGCGGCAGCCGCGGGCTGGTGCCGCCGGACTGCCACGCGCTGCAGAAGTTTTGTTCGTAGTGACCCGCTTCAGCGGGTCTCGCCGCGCAGCGGCGACCCTGGCTTTGTGGCACAGGCTTTCCAGCCTGTGTCCCGTGTAGCTATCTGGCACACAGGCT
>CAZBXY010000140.1:0-19275 GCA_964495365.1 uncultured Frigoriglobus sp.
ATCCACTTCAGACCCTAACCCCCCGGCCCCCGTCCAAAAGATGGAAGGGGGAGGATGACCTTCGGCCGTTCTTAGCCCCCTCTCCCCCCGGGGGAGGGGGTTGGGGGTGGGGTTCTTCAGAGTAATGCCCGCGTCCACGAGCGCCTGCTTCGCGGCGACGAGGCCGAGGAGTTGTGTGGTGTCGGTGGCCTCAATGTCGCGCGGGGCGATCCCGAACTCCATCGGGTTGAACTCGACCGCCGACAGGAACCCGCCCCGCCGGGCGTAGGTCATGTCGGGTTTCTTCGGGTCGGGGTCGAAGTAGTCGTCGGGGTTCCAGTGGGTCGCCGGCACCGCGGTGATGCCGTCGGCCCCGTGCTTGACGTTGGCCCAGAAGAACCCCGGCCCGGCCGCCTTCGGAAAGAGGCAGCCGATACCGACGATGGCCAGGGGAGCGTTGTGTTCGGGAGTCTGCATCGCACCGTTCTTCAAGGTAGGCGACTCGCGGAGCGAGTCGCGCCCTTTGCTACTCGGTTCTTCGTGTTGGTGTCACTCGCGGAGCGAGTGACCTACATTAACCGCCGGGCGGCCTCGTCCGTTGTCAGCGGGGCGAGCGGAAAGCACTCGTCGCCCAGGTTCACGCCCTGCTGCCGCAGGGCCGCACGCCGGGTCACCACGCACGCGCCGTACAGCAGGTTCAGGGCGACCCCGACCACCGTTCGGTTCTGCGGCTGTTCGAGGTGCGATCCCTTCGCCCACTCGTTGAACGCGCCCATCGAGGGGCCGCACCACACCTGGTAGTCCACCTGGCGCCCGGCCTCGCCGGCGTTGGCCCACCGGCTCGACAGCCCCAGGTACCACCGGAACACCAGCGCCATCCGGTGCCGGGCGTCGGTTTCGGCCTTGGCGAGTTGCGCCGGCTCGCGGCGGCCCCAGAACTCGCGCGTCAGCGCCCACACCTCGTCGAACCCGGCGCGGAACAGCGTCTTTTCAACCTGGACGCGCTCGGCCGGCGGGATCGCTTCCCAACTGGTGTACGATTTGTACAGGTCGTAGAGTTTCTGTGCCCGCATCGCGAACATGGTGCCGCGTTTCAACACTTGCACCTTCACACCCATCTCGAACATGTCCGCGGCCGGGGCCATGATGACATCGGCCTGACCGGCTTCGGCGAGCATCTTCCGCACGAAATCCGAACTGCCCGACTCGACGCACGCCTGGTTCACGCTCCCCGTTACGACGTACGCCGCGCCCATCGCGAACGCGCCGGCGACCGAAGCCGGCGTCGCGATCCCGCCGGCGAGCCCGACGCGCGGCGGCTGTGCGTACTGGTACCGAGCCTGGAGCCGGTCGCGGAGAGCCAGGATCGTCGGCAACAGCGTGATTGCGGGGCGGTTGTCGGTGTGCCCGCCGCTGTCGGCCTCCACCGTGATGTCGTCGGCGACCGGGAACTTCGCCGCCATCTCCGCCTGCTGCGACGTGATCTGTTTCGCCCCGAGCAGTTCCTTCAGAATGCGTTCCGGCGGCGGTGAGAGGAACTTCGTCGCCACTTCGACGCGCGAGATCTTCGCGATGACGCGGTTGAGCGGCACGACCAGCCCCGCGACGCCCCCGCGGAACCCCGCGACCCGGTAGCGGACGATCGCTGGCGTGAGATCCAGGTACGCGCTTGCCTCGACCAGCGACACGGCCTTCTTCAGGAGGAGTTCGGCCGTCGCCATTTCGTGCGCCGGCTCGTTGGGGCTGTGAATCAGGTTCACGCAGTACGGGGAATCGCCGAGGTCCAGCTTCAACCGGTCGATGGCGGCGCCGATGCGTTCGAGCGACAGCCCCGCGGCGCCGAAGCTGCCGAGCATCCCGGCGCGGCTCATCGCCTCGACGATCTCGACCGAGCCGATCCCGTTGGCCATCGCCCCGGTCATGTACGGGTAGCGAAGTCCCTGTTCCCGCAAGAACTCCGGGTCGCCGAGCTGCTGGGCGGGCAGCGGCGGCAGGTACGCCGCGACCGGTTGGGCGCCCTGGCCCGCCGGCGTGCCGAGGCTGACGGACCCGCCTTTGGCAACGGACGGGCCGGTGTCGGTGCGAACGACGACGACCGGCGCGCGGAGGTCGCCGATCGCGGCGCGGAAGGCGTCGGGGGTGTCGGTGAGGGAAGTGCCGTTCGGCAGCCAGTGTCCGAGCGCGGGCGGGCTGCCGTCGGTACCGGCGGAGTGGGTCATCGCGGGGAGCGGCTGCGGGTGAGGCGATACACCTTATGGCGTACGGATTTTCGCCCGCCGGGGTAGCGGGTTCCGTGCAGCAATGTTGGTATAGCGGCCGTGCGAGTTTTCGCGTATACGGGCAAGGTGAGGTCGAGTGTCGATGTTCCAGACAGTTTTGTAAATCCAACCGACGCTCGCCATTTACGGCTTGCATCCAGCCGGACAGTCAGTACATTGCGGTGGGATAGGAAGTTCGCTCCTACCGCCTCAACATCAGGATGAGCACATGTTTCGCAGCCTCTGCACCAAACTGCACCGCATCTTCGCCTGCCCCTCCCATTCTGAGCAGTGCTAGAACGTCAAAGCCGCTGCGGTTCTGCCCGGAGCTGGAGGCGCTCGGCGAGCGGGTGGTGCCGGCCACGGCCACCTGGCGGGGCATGTTCAGCACCGACGCCGACGACCACCGGAACTGGTCGGGTATTCCGTACGGCACCCTGCCCGGCCAGTACGACCACCTCCTCTTCACGGCGCAGCCGACCGGCGGCATGCCACCGACCATGCAGTCCGCGCCCAACTGCGACGGACTGGACGGCACGTTCAGTAGCATCGAGTTCACCTCGGCGTACACCAACACCGTCACGTTCGAAGGAGCGGTCACGACCGGCTTTTACATCATGTTTGGCGGCGCGATCGCGCAAGCCAACGACACGAGAAACCTCACCGTCACCAGCACGTTCACCTGGAACGGCGGCGTTCTGAACAACACGCCGAGTACCGCGTATGTCAACGTCAACGGTGGCGGGACGATCGCGCCTTCCGGTGGCGTGCTGACCTCCGGCAGTACGATCAGTTTCGGCAGTTCTGGCGGCGAGAAGACAACGACCATCACGGGAGGCGGAACCATCTTCCTCACCGGTGCGAACCAAGAAGGCATGGAGGTCAAGGCCGACGCGAAGGTGCAATTGAACACTGACCCGAACTTGAAGTCGTGGATCAAGAGCGAGTCGCCGAAGACGCTCACCTTGCTGGATGGGTCGAAGGGGTGGACGTACTCGGGCACCGGCGAGGCCGAGTGTGAATACCGGGTCATTAACCAGGGCGGGTTGTTCAAACTCGATGGCGCGACTCACGTCAAGCTGACGGGCGGAAACGGCGGAGCCATGCCTCTTCCCTCCTATAGGCAGGTTGAAATCGCGAGTGCGTGGCTGCACATCAACAACGGCTCCAACCTCGAAGTCTCGCACGGCGCCACCATCCACGGCGGATCGATCTTCCTCATCATGAATGCGACGAGTTCAACCGCGACGCTCACCGGCAAACTGACGATGATGAAGGGCGACATCGTGTTCTCTGGACCGATTGGCACCGGTGCGAACACAACTTACGGAAAATTCAAGGTGGTCGGCGACGTGACGTGGTCCGGTGGCACCTACCGCCCGTGCATCGACACTGACGGAGTAAAAGCTAACCTCTGGGAGGTGACAGGAACGTTAACAGTCGATATGAGCGATCCGATCGAGGCCAAACGCCCGCTTATCGAGCCAGGGCTCGCTCCCGGACAGCAGTACACCGGCACATGGCCCGTTATCGAAGCGACGGGACTCGGTAGCATTCAGGGCGGTCCCCCGCGAGTCCCTATCGGCTGGAACCTGCTGACGACAACCGACGGTGGGGGCGTCAAGCGGAAGTTCTCACTCAACAAGTGAGCCGAATTCTCGACTTGTTCGCACATCGAATATCTCGAAAAGCTCTCGTTCGGGGGAGGTTTGAAATCAACCTCCTCCCGAACACTTCGCAGGAGGTGACGACAGATGAAACGTCTCGTACCCGTGTCACTCATCGCTTTATTCCTCTCATCCGCGACCAGCGCTGTACCGGCTCAGACTCGGAGGACGCCGAACGCGCCCGCGCCGGCCGAGCAGCCGTCTATACCGCAAACCCCGGTACCACCGGACTGGGATCCTCCGACCTTTTGCGGCCGAGTCATCGCCCTTTCAGACAAGGGGCTCACGATCAAGCCCGAGGGCTGGGTCATGCTTGGTATCATTTCGTACAACGCTGACTGGACGCTGAAAACCAACATGATTTACAAACAGGACAACACCAAGCCCCCGCGATCGTTCGTCTTTCACGGCCACGTACTTCAAACGCTCGGGAGGAGCGGGCACAAAGTTACCGATGTTCAGGTCGGTGACGTGGTGCGGATCGAATGCCGACGCCTCCATGGGATCGCGAACTGTGTTGATATTGTCATTGAGCGCCGACCGGGTGGCGGGATTCCGCCGGCTCTCGACACTGACACGCCCGAGAAATGGCGCAAGCACACCCTTATGAACACGCAACAATTCGTGGAGGAGACCGTCGTTCCCAAGTGGATTCCGCGGATGCTGATGCGCCTCCATCCGTGAATCGCCGTTCGCCCTCACTTGTAGCTCCGCTCGACGAGTTTGACGGTCTCGAACGTCAGCGGTTCCTCGTTGCGGAGCGGTATCCGCCCGTCGCCAGCGACGAGGAACCAGTTTCCCGCGTCCCCCGACTTGCTCACACGCCTTCGTTAGCCCACGTCCATGATGACGCGGAACCCGATCGTCTCAGACGCCGAGTCCGGGGCGTGCCCGCGGCGCGCGGCGCTGCGGCAGTCGATCGGCAACATCCCGTAGCACCCGCCGCGGACGCACCGCAGTTGCCCCGCCTTCGGGCCGGGCGGGTCGGCCTCCGGGCTTTCAAAGTAGTAATACTCGTCGAACCAGTCGTTCACCCACTCCTGCACGTTGCCGTGCATGTCGTACAGCCCGAACGCGTTCGCCAGGAACTGCGCCACCGGGGTCGTGGACTTACCAGACTGCTTGTGCCCGGAGGTCGCGAACAGCGCCTCGCGCCCGGTCAGCTTGTCGCCGCACGAGAAGTCGGTGGTCGTGCCCGCCCGGCACGCGTACTCCCACTCCGCTTCGCTCGGCAACCGGTACGAGCGCCGGTGGATCTGTTCTTCCGGCATCCGGGCCAGCTTGTCGCAGAACCGGAACGCCTGGTCCCACGTGCAGTGCTCGACCGGGTGCTCCGGTCCGCCCCCGTGGTGCTTGTTGAACCGGCTGCAGTTCTTCCCCTTCACGGCCTCGTACTGGGCCTGAGTGACCGGCGTCACGGAGATGTAGAACGGGCGCGTGATCTTCACCACGTGGGCCGGCCCCTCGAACGACCGGCCGGAGGTGTCGTCGCCCATCTGGAAGACGCCCGGCGGGATGCGGACGAACGTCATGCCGATGGAGTTCTTCACGAGCCGGACCGGGCCGCCGGACGACGACGACCCCGGCCCGCCGGCGGTCAGCGGGCCGCCCCCGGCCCGGGCCAGCATCGCCGCGGCGCTCTGGGCCGCCGCCTCCGCGCTGTAGCTCTTGCCGCGCGCGGTGGTGACCGGCGTGTGCATCGAGCTCTGGCTCTTGAGCGAGATCAGCCGCGAGCCGTCGAGCGCGCCGGTCGTCGGGTTGGCCTCGGCCACGGTCACGCTGGAAAGCGCCTCGATCAGCGCCGCGGCGGTCTTCGGGCGCTTGTCGGCGCGCGTACTCAGACACGCCTGGAGCACGCGGGCCTGCGAGTCGGTGAACCCGGCCGGGCGCAGTTCCTCGATCCACTCGGTGCCGAACGGGGCCGCGGCCTGCGGGTCGCGCTTCAAGAGCTGGAACCAGATCATGCCGATCGCGTGAACGTCGTCGGTCGGCGCCGGCGGTTCTTTTTTCACCTGCTGCGGGCACGCGTAGAGGCTCGTGGCGGCCCCGCGGGCCGCGAGCCGTTGTTGTTCGCCGCGCGGGCCGCCCTTGGCCAGTTCCAGCGCGCGGACGCTCTCGATCTGCCCCCACCCGAAGTCGGTCACCCACATGGTGAACTTGCCGCCCTCGGTCGGGTGCAAGAGCACGTTACTCGGCTTGAGGTCGCGGTGAACGGTGTTCTTCTCGTGCGCCTTGGCGACGATCGAGGCGAGCCGGCGGACCAGCTTGAGCGCCGCCTCCGGCTTGGCCGTGTCGTACCGCCACTTCCACTCGAGCATCAGCCCGGCGAGGTCGTACCCATGGACGAACGGGGCCTGCAGGCACGGCGGGTCGGTTTCGAGGTACACCGCGCGCAGGGGGAGCACCCCGGCCGTGTCGTTCAGGTCGAAGACGCGGGTGAACAGCTCGGTGTTCGACGTGACCCGCTCCTGCGACTCCTTGTCGATGACGAACTTGAGCGCCGCCGGGGAGTTGTCGGGGTCGGCCTCGTCCTCGCCGCGCCACACCTCAGAGTTCTGGCCCAGCCCGCGCAGTTCGGTGAGCGTCCAGTTGTCCAGCCCCGCGGGCTTGGTGCCGGGCTTGAACCGCGGGAGCCGGGGCGGCAGGAACGCGCCGAACTCTTCGGGCTTGTAGAAGACGAACTTCTCCGGGACCGTCAGCCCGTCGGCGTCGGACGGGCGCCGCAGGATCTGTCGCACGGTGACCGGCAGGGCGCGGAGGTAGTCTGCCAGTTCGGCTTTCGGAACAGCGTGCGTGGTGGCGAGTTCGGCGATGAGTTCGCCGACGCGGCGCTCGAACTCGGTGGGGTCCACGGCGGCGCAGTCGGCGAACGCGGTGCGGATGTCGTCGCCGGGGAGCTTGCGGTGGGCGTACTCGAACGCGGCCTTCGCCACGTCGGGGAGCACGTCGGCGAACGACCACTGACCCTGAAGAGCCTTGCGGCCCTTTTCACAAAGAGCCTGACCGATGCATTCGAGGAGCGCTTGTAGGCGGGGCATAGCAACGCCTCCGGGCGATGGAGAAAGCCGGTGGCTGAGTTCCGAGTTGCATCGAGTGTACGGCGATCCGAGTCTGTACACAAGAGCGGTGACGCCGCTCTCACCGGGTTCTCCCGCGGGTCCGGTTCGGGTCACCGGTTCGGTTGAATCGTGATCCGCCGGCCGAATCGGCGCTGGAGTCGGTTGCACGCGGTCCGGCCGGCCGTTCCTTTTATCACCTTCAGAACGTCGATGTGCTCCAGGTGCGGCGCGCGGTACAGGGCGTCGGCGGTCGCGTCGTCGAGCTTTACAGAGAGATCGAGGGCGCGGAACCGGGCCGCCGCGGGCGACCCCGCGAGCCGCGTCAGGAACTGCGGGGCCGGCCCGCCGCGCCCGGCCGTGAGGCTGACGAGACTGTGCATCCCGGGGTTCTCGATAAGTCCGATCAACACGTCGTCGGGGCACTGCGGGGCCGCAAGGTTCAGGTGCTGGAGCGAGGGCCACCAGCAGTTAGAACTGAGAGCGACGCGATACCCGCTGGGCGTGAATCTTGCGCCCGCGAGGTTGAGCGCTCGGAGGGATCGCGCAAATGGCGCGTCGCTCGCCGACGTGAGCCAGATGTCGGCCACTTCTGCGTCGGGAAGTTCGAGCCGGCGCAGGTCGTGGAGCCAGGGGGCTTGGAACAGTTCGTCCGCCTGCTCCCGCGTGGCGGGCGTCGGTCCTGACCGAAGTCCGTTTAGACGCAGGTTGTGAAGTCGTGGCCGGTCGAGGTCGCGTACCGGTGCGAGTGTGGTCGGTCGCACCTGAACGTGCGCGAGAGCGAGGTCGGTCAGGTTGTCGAGAAGGCCGTCGCCGATCGCTTCAAATACCTTCTTCCCGGAGGAGTCGTACTCGGCTTGGACCGAGAGCCGTTCGAGGTGCGGCCACGCGCCGGTGGCGAACAGCCGCGCACAATAGTCCTCGTAGGACGAATGCGGTTCGAGCGCCAGTTCGCGCAAATTCGGGAACCAGTCCCACCGGGCCTTCGCCTCCGGGAAAGCCCCGTCGTGGCGGAAGTACCGAAGCTCGAACGCCCGGAGGTTCCGCAGGTGCGGCGATTCCGCCAGCGCCTTCAGACGCGAGATTCGTACCTCGTCCACCTGAATTCGCAGGCGCTCCAACCCGGCGAGGTGCGGGACGCCGGCGAGCGCCCCCACCTCGTCGCCTTCCATGCGGAGAGTCAGCCGCCGCAACCGCGCCAGCCCGGGGCACTGGGCCAGGTCGTCGATCAGAGTTTCGTTCGGCTTTCGGATGCGGAGAGCCGTCGAGCGGAGTGGAATTGTGCGGAACCGGCTCTCGAAGTCGGCGCGGAACTCGTCGCGCGAGAACTCGCGGTGTTCGGCGAACCCGCGCCAGAACATCGGTTCACACGCCTGCCCCCTTGGTAGGCCGGAGCCGAGTTCCCTGTGCCACTCCGGGTGTTCGGCGAGCAACCGGCGGCACCGCACCTCGGTAGCGGTGTAGCCGTCGTCCCACTCGTTGAGCGTCGCGAGCCGACACTGCACCCGGATGAACTCGGCCCGCGCCGAATCGCCCATTTCCTCGATGTGGTCGGCGTAGACGAGCCGGGGCGTGTCCTCGTCCGGATGGGCCAGGATCGCGGCGTAGAGCGCATCGCGGGTCGGGTCGGGCGTGCTGTTCATGCGCCGGGACCGGGGGTAAGATGAGAGTGTTGTGATCCTACCGCATTGCCGCGGGGTATTGCCATGTCCGAGCCGCGTCCGTCCGTTCCGCCGGCGCCCGACTTCGACCGCGCGTTGGCGGTGATCAAGGAGCTGCGCCAGCAGTACGACCCGAACCGCTCGGCCGCCGAGCAGGCCGAGCGCGAGGAACTGGTCAAGAAGTATCCCGGCCAGTTCGTCGCCTACCTCGACGCCTGGGACGGACACACCCTCACCCGCACCGTACTCGCGGCGGCCGAATCGCTCTCGCAATTCCACCAGCAACTCGGCGCGCACCCCGATTACCAGACCCACCGCACCGAGATCGTCGTGACTCAGGTCCGCGACCCGAACGACGACGCGATTTTGGTTCCCTCACTCGTCTTTGAGGAAGAGTAACCAAATGGCACTGCCCACGTTCAAGGCGCGAATCGTTCTCAACCCCGGTTCGCTGTCGGGTCGCGACACGTACATCATCGAACTCTTTCTCGACGTGTGGACGGGCACCGACTACGGCCGGAGTACGCCGTTCCTGCTGGACACGGGTGCCGAGGTCACGACCCTTACCGCGGCAATGGCGCGCGAACTGGGTCTGTCCACTGTTGGCGGGCGCCGGGTGAACGTGCGCGGGGCCAGCGGCAAGATCGCCGAGATTCTGATTCCCTTCCGGTTCCGATTCACGGCCTGGCCGGACCTGGAAATCACCGACAGCGTTTGTGTGGTCGTGCCCGGTGAGAAGGAAGGCGGCTTCCTGGGTCTTCGCGACATCCACCCGCGGCTGGAGTTCTTCAAACTCGGCACCGACCTGTTCTTCATTCCGCCCGCGCCGAACCCGGTCGCCGTGTGATACACTCTCCCCGTCGCCGCACGGAGACACCTCATGCGCCGGTTCCTGTTCGCACTCGCTCTCACGACCGTCACAGGCTCGTATATGACTGCGGCGCCGCCGCTCACCCCCGCCGATGCGGCCAAACTGCGGAGCGTCATCCGGCCGATCGCCGGCGAAGACCCGTTCGACACGATCCCGTGGGAAACCAACCTCTGGGAGGCCCGCAAGAAGGCCGCCGCCGCGGGCAAGCCGATCCTCCTGTGGGAGATGGACGGCCACCCGCTCGGGTGCGGGTGAAACAACGTCGTGGTGGGCCGTGCGTCCGCCTTCGCCGATCCCGACATCATCAAGATGTGCCAGACCGACTTCGTCCCCGTCACCGGCGACGACTGGTACCAGCGCCGCCGCAAGGACAAGGAGGGCGAGTTCTTCCGCGCGCTCGCGGAGGCGTCCGGCAAGAAGAGTCACACGCTCCAGGGCATTTATCTGTTCGCGGCCGACGGCACTCCGCTGCGGTACAAGAACAGCGGCCACAGCGCCGAGTTCACCCGCGACATGATGCGCGACGCGCTGACGCAGTTCGCGAAGCTGCCGGAGAACAAGCGGAAGCCGGGCGCGGTGAAGATCGAGGACGTGGGGAAACTCGATCCCGATTACAGTCGCGCGCCGCCCGAGGGCGGGCTGATCCTCAAATCGTACACGCGGATCCTCGACCTCAAGGGCGGCGAGTACCGCAAGGGCACGTGCCAATCGACCGGGGGCGAGAAGGCCGCCCGCGATCACGTCTGGATCACCAAGGACGAGGTGAAGGCGCTCGCCCCGGCCAAGGCCGAGGTCGGGTTCCGCTACCCGGTGCCGCCGAAGATCGTCGAGCGGTTGTGCCGCTACCATCTCATCGACAACACCCGCGGCGAGCCGGAATTGTGGCGCCCACAAGACGTGCGTGCCAAGCGACTGACGCTCGTCGTCACCGCGGTAACGGCCGACGCCGTGGAACTGAAACTGGAGGGCGAGGCCCTGCTGGCAACCGACGCGGACCCGGCGAAGGCCGCTCGCGGCTACGAGGTGCGGCTGCTCGGCGCGCTCCGGTATCGCCCGGCGAAGGGGACGTTCGACACGTTCGACCTGACCGCGGTGGGCACGCACTGGGGCGAGCACCACGACACGGCCCCGGCGCGCCCGGGGAAGTCGCTGTTGGGTCAGTCGTTCGAACTGGCGGCCGACCGGCCGGGCGACCGCGTCCCGCCGCAGGGCGTTCGCGACAAGGACGGGTATTTCGGGCTGCGGTGACGGAAATTTCACCACTCCGACCCCCGGCGCGGTACGCTGTCGGCGAACGGTCCTTTCCCGTTGCCGAGGAGAGCCCATGTTGCGCTGGTCCGGTTCGCTCGCCCTGCTCATTCTCACCGCCGCGGTCCTGCCCGCGCGCGCCGACGACAACGAACTCAAGCCGGTGGCGGAGTTCAAGCTGAACGCCTCCGTCAGCCGGTTCGCCCCCAGCCCCGACGGGAAGTTCGTCTACTTCATGAACAAGTCGGACGGCAAGATCCAGCGCATCGACGTGGCGAAGAGGGCGCTGGACGACACCGCGGTCGATCTGGTGGACGGGGCCGAGTTCTTCGCGCTGTCGCCGGACGGCAAGACGATCTACGTCTCGGCGTCCCCCAACGGGCACGACGCGTACTCCGGGACCGACAAGGAGACCGGGAAGATCCAGGTGATCGACGTGGCCAAGATGGCCGTCACCTCGACGTTCTCGATGAAGTTCGACCCCTACGAGATCGCCGCGGACAACACCGGCAAGGTGTACGCCACCGGCGGGAGCAATCAGCACACGAAGCTGGCGGTCATCGACACCAAGAAGAAGAGCGTGGTGAGCGACCTGGGCGGTCTGTACATGAAGAGCAACCTGCGGATGACCCCCGACGGCAAGCGGCTGTACTTCTCGTCCAATGGCCTCAGCCCGGGTAGCGCCAACGGGGTGTGGCTCGACGGCGGCGGGGCGAAGCCGACCCGCTCCAGCGGCACCGGCGGCGGGCCATTCGAGATCACCTCCGACGGGAAGTTCGTCGTGTTCCACAGCGGGCTGGTGGCGCGGATCGGCAAATCGGCCCAGGACGACCTCAAGGAGGCGGGCAAGGTCAAGCAAAACCGCGGGGCCGTGCTGGACCCGGCGGACAAGGTCGTGTGGGTGGCCACCCGGGAGGGCGAACTGCAGCGGGTGTCGTACCCGGACTTCGAACTCCAGGACACGTTCATCCTGCCCAGCCCGGCGTACCAACTGTACCTGGACCCGAAGTCGAAGTTGCTGTTCGCGGCGCTGGACAAGAAGAAGGACCGGAACAACTTCGACCCGTCGGGGGTCGGCAACGTGGCCGTCTTCGAACTCAAGAAGAAGGACTGACCCGGTCCGGGACCGGGCCGCCGGCGGCCCAACGGAAATCGCCCCGCCGCGCGCTTCATGTGAAGCGCGCGGCGGGACCGTATGGGGATGTGAGGGGCGGGTGCCCGGACCCGTTAGAAGAAGAACCCGACCCCGACGTTGAACCCGTGCAACAGCCGGAAGTACCGGGTGCCCACGTTCGGGTCGATGTTCCCGAAGTTGAACCCGACCGGCTCCCGCATGTAGCGGGTGTTGAAGAACGTCATCCCGCTGTACCCGAGCCGCAACTGGACCCCCTCGATCGGGTAGAACCACAGGTTCAGGTCGGCGGTGGCGCTGGGCACCAGGTAGAAGTTCTCCCGGCCGAACTTCGACTGGCTCGACTGGTCCCCGTTGATGTACTTGGCCCGGTTCTTGGTCACGTCCATGTACGCGGCGGCCGTCAGGTCGAGGCTGGCCGAGAACATGTTCCCCAGGTAGATCTCGTGCCCGCACCCGACGAACAGGCCGTACATCCGCTGGCTGAGCGTGTTGGTGTAGAACCCGACGAACTGCGGCGGGGCGTTGCCGCCGTTGTCGATGTCCACCGTGCGCCACTGGAACCGCTCGAAGAACCACGCGAACCGGAACCCGCCCAGCGAGTAGACGCTGCTGTAGTCGGTCGCGAACATCGGGGTCCGCATCCCGACCTCGGCTTGCTGGTACCGCTGGGTGAACTTGATGTCCATGATGCTGGCCGCGTTCCAGATGCCGAACGCGTTGAACCCGCCGTTGGCGAAGTTGTCGGTCGAGATGTTGAACTGCGCTCCGGAGAACTGGGTGTTGAAGTTGAACACCGGGGCCGACAGGAACGTGTCGGACAGGTCGGTGCGGGCGACGAACCCCTTGGTCGCCAGCGTCGCGCCGGCCGAGTAGTGGGCGTCGTACAACTGCATGTAGTTGGCGTAGATCCGGGTGCCGGTGTCGAACTTGTACCCGATCTCGGCCCGGAACCCCGGCTGGAACTCGCGCCGCCCCATCTGGCGCGTGTTCAGCGCGTCGGTCCCCGGCCCGACGAACGTGCCCGGCGTGCCGGTGACGACGCCGGTCGCGTCGAAGAACCCGCGGACCGCGATCGTCTGGTTGCCGATCGCCTTGGTCTGGTTGAATATCACGAATTCGGCGCTGGTGTAGAACCCCGGCTGGCCGGCCTGACCGGTCGGAATTGGAATGACCGGGTCGGCGTTGAGCGGGGTCTGGAACCCGCCCTCTTGCGCGCCGGCCGGCGTCGGCCACCCGACCGCCACGACCGCTGCCAACACGGCTCCCCCGATGTACCGATGGCGCATGACCCGCTTCCCCCTTCACGGCGTAGACGACCGGCCGGTTCAGGCTCCCCAACCCGTTCCGGCCCGGCACCCCGGTGCTCCCGAGACGCCGTTCCCCTGATACGGCATTACTTCGCGCTCTTGGGCGGAAAGTCGCGGGACGATAACGACCGTCCCGCCCCGGTCAAGCGATATTCGCCCCCAAAATCGACGATTCGCCAAGAAAACACGCGACTTCGGCCCCCCGCGGCGCGAAGCTGGGGCGCCCGCCGCGGGGCCGGCAAACGACGCGGACCCCCGCGCCGTTGGGTACTGGGGAAGAGAGAGAACCGGGGTACGTGACCGGGGGATTTCGACGTGCGATTCGTGACCGCAACGCTCGCCGCGCTTCTGGTTTCGACCTCCCCCCTGGAGGGGGAGGTCGCCGCGTCGCTTTGGACGCGGCGGGTGGGGGGGGAGGGCGAACCCCTTGTGCTAGAAGCGGGGTGCCTTGCATTTCCTCGCTGCCTGGGATTCCGTGAAGGCGCTCCCCCCCCACCCGGCGGCAAAGCGCCGCCGACCTCCCCCTCCAGGGGGGAGGTCAAAACAAGGGCGCGGGCCGACGAACCGAAGCCCGAAACTATCGACGCCCTCGTCGCCGACGCGCTCAAGGCGTTTCACGCCCCCGGGGCCGCGGTCGTGGTCGTTCGCGGCGACCAAACACTCCTATTGAAGGGCTACGGGCGGCGCGCCCTCGGCGCCGACGAACTGGTCACCGCCGACACGGTGTTCCCGCTCGCGTCCTGCACCAAACAGTTCACCACCGCGCTCCTGGCGCTGCTCGTCGATGACGGCGCACTGAACTGGGACGACCCGGTGCGGAAGCACCTCCCCGGCTTCAAGCTCTCCGACCCGAACGCCAACGCGCTCGTCACGCTCCGCGACCTCCTCGCACACCGGACCGGCCTCGCGGCCCACGACCTGCTCTGGTACCGCGCGTCGTGGGGCATCGACCACACCCTCAAACAGGTTCCGCTCTTGCCGCTGGAGTACCCGTTCCGCGGCGGCTACCGGTATTCGAGCATCCCGTACATGGCCGCCGGGCGGATCGCGGAGAAAACCGGCAAGGGGACGTGGGAGAAGCTGGTTCGCGATCGCCTCGCCGAGCCGCTCGGCATGACCGGCGTCACGTTCACGACAACGGACATCCCGAACGACGCCGACCGCGCGCGCGGGCACCGCCTGAACGGCAAGGGAAGGCCCGAGCGGATGGCGCCTTACGAAATGAAGGAGTCGAACCCGTCCGGGTCGATGAACGCGACCCCGCGCGACCTCGCCGCCTGGCTCCAGTTTCAGGTGTCCGACGGCGTCAGCCCCAACGGCCGGCGGCTCGTGTCGGCCAAGGCGCTGCTCGAAACGCGCACGCCCCAGAACCTGATGCGCCTGGAAGGGTTCGCGAAAGCCCTGTTCCCGGAGACCGTGCAATCGAGTTACGCGATGGGCTGGGTGGTGAGCGACTATCGCGGGGTGAAAACGGTTGGCCACGGCGGCCTGATCGACGGGTTCCGCGTGCAAATCACGCTCGTCCCGGACAAGGAGCTGGGCTTCGCGGTGCTGACGAACCTGCACGATTCTCGGTTGCCGATGGCCGTAACGAACACGCTGATCGACCTTTACTGTGACCTGAAGCCGAAGGAGTGGACCGCCTACTACGTGAAACTGGAAGCGGACGTGGCGGAAGCGAAGACCGCGGCGCTGGCGGCCCGCGACAAGGCCCGCGATGCCTCCGCGAAGCCCTCCGTGGCGGTGGCGGAGTTCGCCGGCAAGTACGAGCACCCGGCTTACGGCCCCGCGACCGTCACGCACGCCGGCGGGAAGCTCGTGGCGAAGTTCAGTAGTTTCGAGTACCCGCTGGAACACTACGAGCGCGACACCTTCCGCATCACCGCCGGGTTCTTCGAGGACGAACTCGCGGTGTTTGGCGTGAAGGACGGCAAGGTCACGGGATTGAAGCTTTCGGGAATCGATTTCGCGCGGAAGTGATTGGTGTTATGGAGCCGCGACCGGCAGGGAGCGGACCGACTCCCTATCAGCCCAATCATTTCAAGGTTCTGTGATGTGTGTTGGGGTTTTCGGCCTGACGGGCCGGGACATCTTTGGCTGAGCGTATCGCAGCCCTTCAGGCTGCAAGACCAACACGTTTCAGACCCGGGCCGTTGGCCCGGGCTATGTTGTCCCGGCCCGTCAGGCCGAAGAACGCCATAAACTGCTGTGTCGGTCGCGGCTCACGACCGCTTCGCTCGCCACCGCCGGGCGGCGGCCAGCGCGCCCAGGCCGATCAGCCCGATCAGCCCGGTAGACGGTTCCGGGGTCGGGTGCGGGCCGACCGGCGGCCGGTCGCCCGGCCCTTGCGGGCCGATCGGCGGAGGCGTGTCCTTCCCCGGGATCGTCGGCGGCGGTTGGATCGGTTCCTGGGTCCGCGGGTTCGGCACCAGTGTCTGTTGAACCTGGAGCCGGCTGCCCGGCCAGTCGGGCCAGTAAAACGCGCGAGCCGGGCCGCACGCCGTCAGCGCGACCGCCAGCGCCGCCCAGGCCCGCCACGTTCCGCACGTTACTCGCATTCGCGCCGTCCCTCCGCCGCGGGCACCTCGCGCCCTTCACGCGGCGCGGGGTCATTCCAAATTGCCGCCCCGGTGTCAACCCGGTCTCGGAGTGCCCAAAACACAGGCAATTCCGGGCGATTTGCGTGTGTGCGGAGAATTTTCTGAGGAATTGCAACGCAACGATTCGAGAAACTGTGCGGGTCGTAACGCCCCGCGACCGAAACAACTACGTGAACCGTTTCGAGGGGCGGCGGACATGAAACGCTTCCGGGTGAAGGTCGTCGGGTTGAGTCTGGCGCTGGCCACCGGCGCCTGGAACCCGGCGCGCGAAGCGGGCGCCGCCGACAGCGAGTGGCGCGCGCCGCCGACCGAAGCGCCGGCGGGCGCACCGGCCCTGCTGCCGCCGGCGATCCGCCCCGGACGCGCCGAAACCATCTGGTTGCCGGCGCGCGAACCCGCTCCCGCGCCGCTCGTCGTTCCCGCCGGGGGCCAACCCGACACGATCGCCCCGGTTCCGCGCCCGCAACCGCACCCGTACCCGGCGCCGACGAAGTGGCCGCCGGAACCGGTCGGGCCGCGCGTCACCGGCAACGCCGGACCGCTTCCCGCGATCCCGGACGTTCCCGTTCCAGACAACCGGCCCGAACCGCAACCACCGCAACCGATGCCGGTGGTGCCCGTCGCGCCCGCGCCGCGGCAGCCGGACGCGGGTCTGCCCAAACCCGCGGTCGAACCGCCGGCGGTGATGCCGCAGCCCCGCGTGCCGGACTCCGTTCCGCTACCGGGGCCGCGCCCGGTCGAAGCGCCGCCCGCGCGCCCGCAACCGGAACTGCCGTGCGCGCCGCCGGAGCTGATGATCCCGCACGGCGCGACGGTGCCGGGCAAGCACGGGACGTTCGGCTCGCCGCCGATCCGGCTCTCGCGCGACTACCCGCCGCTCCGCGACCTCGTTCACTCGACCGACATCACCCTCGCGGGCGCCGACGGCGCGCTGACCAACCGGTTCTTCGTGCGCGGCGAGTACCTGCTGTGGTGGCTGCCGGGCTATCCCGTGCCGGTGCTCGCGACGACGAACGCGAACACCGCGCTCAACGGCTTTTTGGGCGAACCGGGCACGACCGCGATCGTCGGCCCCGGGGCGCTCGTGGGCAGCACGCGGAGCGGGTTCCGGCTGCGGGCCGGCGCGTGGATCGACGAGGAGCACTCGTGCGGGATCGACGCCGGGTTCTTCTTCCTGGGCAAGCGGTCGGAAACGGTGGTCCGGGACTCGGGCCCGTTCCCGCTCATCACGCGGCCGATCTTCGCGCCGAACACGGTCCCGGGCACGAACACCCCGGTCGGCGAGTTCGGCGAGCTGGTCGCGGCGCCGGGGGTGCTTCGCGGCACGCTCACCGCGCAGGGCGACAGCCGGTTGTGGGGCGCGGACGTGAACCTGCGCGCGTGCCTGTTCACGGCCTGCGACGCGCGGGCCGAAGCGTTCCTCGGCTACCGGCACCTGAACCTGCGCGAGAGCCTCACGATCACGGAGAACATCACCGTCATCGGCCCCGGCCGGGTGCCGCAGGCCGACCCGGTGGGCACGCGGGTGGTGGTGCAGGACCGGTTCGCGACGCGCAACGCCTTTAATGGCGCGCAGATCGGCGCGGCCTACGAACGGCGGTTCGGGCGCTGGGACATCGACACCCGCGCCTCGATCGCGCTGGGCACCACGCACCAGACCCTCGACATCACCGGGTTCCAGATGCGCCAGCAACCGGGCGCGGCCCCGATGAACTTCCGCGGCGGGCTGCTCGCGGCCGGACCGAACCTCGGCCGATTCGAGCGCGATCAATTTAGTGTCGCCCCGGAGTTCACGCTCAACTTCGGCTACTGGGTGACCTCGAACGTGCGCGTGTTCGCGGGGTACAATTTCCTCTTGTGGACGAACGTGATCCGCCCGGGCGACCAGATCGACCGCGTGGTGGACCTGACGTTCGTGCCGAACGCGCCGGCGGTGGGGTTCTCCGGTCAGTTCCGCCCGCGGGCGCCGCTCGTGTCGCGCGACCTCGCGGTGAACGGCATCCAGTTCGGCCTCGACTGGCGGTGGTAGGCGAACCCGATCCAAGTCGCCCGACTCTCCGAGTCGGGTTCTTCTCGTAGCCCGACTCTCCGAGCCGGGTCTCGTCCGTTCCGGCATACTCGACCGCGCCGACTCCGAGTCGAGTCTCATCCGTAGCGTAGGTCAGGTTCTGCGGCCCGAAGATTGCGCGACTTATGATATTGCGTTCAGTATCATGAATCACTAACCTGAAACTTCGGAACTCGGAACTTCCCCGCAGGAGCCTCCCGTGATTCACGACCTGTTCGGCAAGCTGAGGTACAAGGGCGCGGACGAGTCGTGGGCCGGGTCGGCGCGGTTGCCGCTGTTCGCGGCCCTCGGGCTGCGCCCCGAGCCGCCCGCGATGACCGAGGAGGACGCCCGGCAAGCGATCGAACAGATGAACGCGGCGCTCGACGGGATGCGGGACCAGATGCGCGCGCGGTTCGGCGACGAGATCGACAAGGCGTTCGCGGCGATCGACCGGGCCACCGAGGAAGAACTGCAGAAGGCGGCCGAGGAGCCGGAGGAGCCGGACCCGAAAGAAGAGGAGCGCGAGCGGCGGCGGGCCGAGCGGCGCCAGAAGCACGCGGCGCTACTCGCGAAGGGAAAGTTCCCGATGCGCGTCGCCGGGCCGGAGGGCTTTGAACCCACGCCCAAGCAAGAGGCCGCGTTTCGCTTCCTGCTGGAGAACGAGCGGGCCGTTTACGACGCGGTGCTCGCGCAGGTGTGGGACTCGTTCCAGAGCGCCTACGGCCAGGAACACTGGCGCCGGATCGCCGGGCTGAAGCCCGCCGCGGGCGTCGCGGACCTCGCCGGGAAGTTCGCGGTCCGGCGCCTGGAAATCTCCCACGAGGCCCGCGGCGGGTTCGCGCACCTCACGTTTCTCATCGATTCCGAGTGGCAGGACGAGCACGGGCTGATGGTCGTCTTCTCGCCGGACACGCACGAGGCGACGTGGACCTCGTGGGACGGGCTGTACGACCTGCTCGAATCCGACGAGCCGATGGAGACGGGCGCGGAGTTCGTCCCGACCCCGCACGACGAGTTGCTCGAAGCGATCCTGACCGGCGACGAGGCGAAGGCCCGCGAGCTGGTCGCCGGCGGGGCCGACATCAACGCGCTGGGGCCGGACGAGTACCCGCCGCTGTGGATCGCGGTCGATCAGATGGAGGTGGAGGAGGTGCGCCGGCTGCTCGCGTTCGGGGCCGACCCGGCCATCGTCAACCCCGACGAGAAGACGACCCCGCTGCGGCACGCCAAGAAGATGTACCGCGACATGGGGTTCGCCCCGTCGAAGAAGCAAGACCCGCTGTTGGGCAACTTCATGGAGGCGATGCGGGCCGCGGCCGGCAAGCAGTTCGACGAACTCAGGGGCCGGCTGGAGGCGATCATCGGACTGCTGGAAGCCAAGTAATTTGCGAGGCTCATGTCATCCAGTGGGTGGTTGGCCTTCTGCGGGTGGTGGGTCTCTGG
>CAZBXY010000141.1:0-19269 GCA_964495365.1 uncultured Frigoriglobus sp.
GGGGTCTACGCCAAACAGGATGGACAGGAAACACCCAATAACTGACATGAGCCACAATTTCAATTATTTCCGGCCGGTTCCACTGCGGAACAGCCAGTACAGGATCGTCTTGATCTCGAACGGCTTCAGGTCCGGCTTCAGCGACAGGATGCGCGCGGCGATCCCGGCGAGGTGCGGGGTGGCCCAGCTCGTCGCCGGCTCGCGCGCCAGCGGCCCCAAATAGCCCTTGCTGTGCGCCTGGAACTCCACCTGCTCGCTCAACTTGTACGCGAACCGCAGCGGGTCGTCGAACAGCCCCTTATCGACCGAAATCAGCGGCGGGGCGAACGCGGCCGGGTAGCTCCGGGTCAGCGGGTGCTCGTTGTGTGCGGCGGCGAACACCAGCACGTCGCGAAAGTACGCCTCTTCGATCGCCCGGAGCAACTGCTGCCGTCGCGGGAGCTGCTGGAGCTTGTGTTCCGGCACCCCCAGCGACAGGTTCACCACTTTGACTTTCCAAACGTCGATGCAGTGGCGCAGCGCCGCAATGACGGTCTCGACTTCGCACGACCCGGTGGGGCCGAACACGTCGGCGGAGTACAGTTTCACTCGCGGGGCGAGCGTCAGAATGATGTCGGCGACGGTCGTGCCGTGCGGGCTGGACTGGTGCCCGGTGTACTCTAGTGGCGGCCCGCTGGGGCGGAACATCGCGCCTTCGATGGGCTGGATCGGCACGCCGGCGGAACGGAACTTGTCTTCGAGTGTGCCGCGCTCGACGCCCGAATCGATCACCGCGACCGCGACCCCTTCGCCGGTGGCCCGCGGGTCGCGGAGGATGGCGTCCGGCGTGAGCAGCGCGAAGATCTGATCGAATACCGTGGGAGCCGTCATTGCAAAAGCAGAACTAACCACAGAGACACAGAGGCGCAGAGAAGACGAGAGAAAGAGTTCAATTCAATCTCTCTTCTTTCTAGTTTTCTCTGTGCCTCTGTGTCTCTGTGGTTAGTTCTCTCCTCATACCGTGCCGGTGATTTCGTCGAGCAGTTTGCGCAGGTTGTTCACCACGCCCACACAATGGTTTACCGCGCTCGGGCCGTGCTTTAACGCCAGCGCCCGCACCGCTTCCACCAATCGCAGCGTCGTGTCCGGGTCGGCGACCGCGTCGGCCCCGCTCAGCCCCTCGCGGAGCCGGGCCATTACCGCCGGCGGAGGCGCGTCGGCCGGCGCGCTCGTCGCCTCACTGAGGTTCGCGGTCGCTTGAAGCGCGGATTCCACCGCGTCGAACAACAACCGGTGCGTCTGGCGCTCCGCGACCGCCTGCCGCAACAGGTCCGCGCCGACTTCGGCTGCTGCCGCGATCAGCCGGCGATCGTCGTCACTGAATCCCGGTGCGGCCTTGTCGAACAATTCGATCACGACGACGGTTTCGCTCCCGACGCGCAGCGGGGCCGCGAGGATGCACGACCGGTTCGCCTCGAACGGCAGTAACTCCACCGGCCCCAACGATTTGGGATCGAAATCGTTGAGCGCGACCGGCTCCTGGAAGCTGATGACACTCGCCGCGAGCGACCTTCCGAACGGCACACTCGGTTGCGGCAGCCGTTCACCGTCGGAGCCGTAGGCCGCGGTCGATTCGATGCCGTCGGGCGCGGTGTGACGCACGATCAGCGCGCCATCAGCGGCCCGCGTGCTACGAACAACGAACCGCAAGAGCGACTTCACCGCGGCCGGCATCGGCACCGGGTCGTTGAACGCGGCCGAGGTTTGCACGATCGGCAGAACCTTCTCGACCGCCTCGCGGAACGCCGCGAGCCGAGCGTTGAGTTCGCGCTGCTGCTTGGCGGGGCGGATGCGGTCGAGTTGCCTCCGCACCGCGGTCACGAAGTTATCGCGGTTGAGATCCTGGTTCTTGTCGAGGTAATCGCGCACGCCCATTCGCAGCGCGTCGAGCGGCGTCGCCTGGTGGGCGAACCCGGTAACGAGGATCGCAACGACTTCGGGCCGGAACTCGACGAGGTCTTCGAGCAGCCGCAGCCCGTCGGAGCCGGACCCGAGGTTCCAGTCGAGTACTGCGAGATCGACCGCGTGTTCGTTGGCGACGCGCAACGCCGTTTCGGCGTCCGGGGCGACGAACACCTTCGCGCCGGGCAGCGCCGCGGTGAGCCACTCCTGGAACGTCCGCCGGACGGATTCCTCGTCGTCCACGATGAGTACGGTGTCGGTCATATCGCTTTCATCTTAGTCGCTGGCAAAGGAGGAACGCGCGAACGGTGACGAGTTGCGCGTCAGTGCCACGCCAAATCGGCCAGCGTAAAGCGTGCAAAATCGGATTGTCCCAGTACCACGGCCCTTCCGAACCGCTCACGGAGGACTGCTTCGGTCTCTTCGCCGATTCCGTTGTCCTGCAGATCGAGGTAGGTCAATCCGGTCAAGTGCGGGGATTCGATCAGCGCTCGCGCGCCCTCTTCGCCCACTCCGGCGTGCCGCAAACCGAGCCACCGCAGCCCCGCGAGTCCAGGCGATTGAGCGAGAACCCGACCGAGTTCGACGTTTCGGGTCGTCCAACCGCTCGAAAGCGAGTTGACGGTAAACCAGGTAAATTCGAGCGTTTGCACGCCGGAGGTCGGGACACAGCTCAAGTATCGTGCGATCAGATCGGGGGACGTTCCGTCCATAAGGAATTCGACGCCACGCACCGCCGCGACGTGAGGGCATTTCGCCAGCGCGACGAGGTTGCTGGCCGCCAACTGCCTGAAGGTGACGCATTCGATCGGTGCTGCCCGGAGAATCGCATCGGCGTGATTCAAGAAGTAGCGAACGCTGCACCAGATCGCGCCGACCATTCCGCGCCGGAACCAGCAGACCGTCTGCCGGTTCGCCGGGAGTTCCAACTCGGCGATCCACACTCGCTCGAACTCCTCCCTCAATTCAAAGAATCGCGATTGAAGACGAGCGGCATCTCGCTCGTACTCCGCAGAACCGTACCGCAACCGGGCGTACGCGCAATGGATGCGGATGAACTCGGCGCGCTCCGGCCGGTCGTGCTCCTGCAACCAGTCGGCGTACACCAGCCGTGGGGTGTCCTCGTCGGGGTGGCTGATGATCGTCGCCAAGAGAGCGCGTTCTTCCGTGTCCATATCACTCACCCCACGAGGGCCGTACCGAACCGCTCCTCCAGCGCCGCCCAGTTCCGGTCGCCGATCGGGTTGCGGCTGATCCGTAGTTCGGTCAGTTGGCGCAGGTACTGGCTCTCGGCCAGCGCCCGCGCCCCGGTGCCGGTAATGCCGTTACTCCGCAAGTCGAGCGCGTGTAGGTTCTGTAACTGGGGCATGTTGGCCAATATCGTCGCTCCCTCGCTACGGATTTCGTTCCACGTGAGTATCAACTCTCGCAACCGCGACAGGTCCGGGTGCCTCGCGAGTTTCTCGATACCGGCCGCGCCGACCGCCAGCGACACCAGATCGAGCGCCTCCAGGCGCGACAGGAGCGGCGAGGCGAACAGCGGCTCGGTCCACCACGTGTAGCTCGCGGTGACCGGGTCGTACATGTGGCAGGTGGAGAACTTCACCCGCGTCAGCGGGGTGAGCGCGAACCACCGCTCCGCCTCTTGCAAGAACGTGTTCGCGGGGACTTCGAGTGATTGAACGAACCCGCGGTGGAAGGCCGATTCCTTGGCGAACGGCGTGAACGGGGCCAGCCACGCGGTCTTGTGCCGCTTCAGCAACTCGGTCCGGCGCTCGAACAGCACCCGCCGGCGGCGCTCGTCTCGCTCGGTGTTGGGCGGCGTGTGTTCCAGTTCGATTTCGACGCGGATGAACTCGCCGCGGTCCGGGTCGCCGTTCTCGGCGAGCCAGTCGGCGTACACGAGGCGCGCGGTGTCGTCGTCCGGCTGTGCCGTGATCGCGTCCAGGAAGGCCCGCTCGTCGGTAGTCATGTTGGTATCGTACCGCATCACCGATCAGCCCCAGATGTCAACTCTGGGCGCACCAAGCCGTCCGCGAATCCGTGTCGCCGCGTTGCTTGTGAGACGATTACCATTCAGCTTCAAATAACGGATGTCGCGCCAGTGCGGCGAGTCGGTCAGAGCCACCAGTCCGGGGTCGTCCAAGCAGGCATACGACAGGTCGAGGTCAATGAGATTGGCAAGTCCGGGCCATGCCGCGAGCGCCCTTGCGCCGCTGTCGTCTACGGCGGTGTACCGCAGACCGAGGTACGACGGCTTGAAATAAGATGATTTCAGCAGTGCCCCAACCCCGCGGGCGGTGACCGACTTGTTGTCGCCGAGGTTCAGAGATTGCACGCTCACCAACCCGGGCCACGCGGCGAGCGCTTCGAGCGCCGCGTCGGTCAGGTGGCTGTAGCCGAGATCGAGCGTGACGAGTTGCGTCAGGTACTTCGACCGCGTGAGGGCTTTCACGCCCGCGTCGCCGGCTTGGTTCGAGGAGAGGTTGAGCAAGCGCAGTTCGCCCAGCGGGGCGCTCGCGACCGCCTCCGGTCCCCAGCCCGGCACGTGCCACAGATTGAACTGCCGCAGGCGCGACGCGAACGGGCTGTTCAGCATCTCCACGAACGCCCCTTCGCTCAGTCCTTGCTGGGTGCCGAGGCGGAACCAGGTCGGGCGCAGGTGCGGCGAGCGGGCCAGCGCACGGGCACCGTCGTCGCGCACGTCGGTGTAGCCCAGATCGAGTTTCCACAGGTTCGACAGGTACGGGCAGTCCGCGAACGGGGACATCAGCGATTGATTAAAGGGTTGCGAAAATAGGCTGAGTTCGCGTACCGCGACCAGCGGCTTGCAGGTCGGTATCTTGTGCCGGGCTTCTCCGTTGATCGGCGACAGGTGAAGCGACTCGACCGGGTGGTTCTTCCACAGCGCCGCTGGCGCCGCGACGAGCCGACCGAGTGCCACCATCGCGTGCCCGACGAACCCGCGACGGAACCGGACCACGTGTTGCGTGAGTCGATTGTCCGCGTACTTCGGCAGCCCCTGGCGCCACTCGTCGCTGTGAGCGTTGAGCAGTTCGGATTCCTTCGACAGCAACGCCAGCCGCTCCTCGGTGTCGTGCGGGCGCCACGACATCGGCCACTTGCCTCCGCTTCCGCAGGTGGTGCCGAACGACTCCGGCAGGTCGATTTCCGCGGCGCGCTGGCGGGCGAGTTCGCACTGCACGCGGATGAACTCCGCGCGCGCCGGATCGCCGTGTTCGTCGAGCCAGTCGGCGAACATCAGGCGCGGAGTATCCTCGTCGGGGTTGGCGAGGATGGCGGCGATGAGCGAGTCGCGGTCGGACATGCGGCACCGGAGCCAGCGGGCTTTTCGTACTATAACCGGGTTCGCGCGCCGATTTCAAAGTAGTAGGCACACTCCGTGTGCCGTCGCTACACAACACAGACCGCCTACGGGATCTGACCGCCGTCGCACGGCACACGGAGTGTGCCTACTACTTTGAACCCACCATGAGCGAAGAACGCCAGCTCCATCTGCTCTCCTCGTACCGGCTCGCCACCTCGTACCCGCTCCAGCAGACCGCGGACGAGGTCGCGGCGTGGCTCAACGGGTACGCGGCCCTGTGGCACCCCGCGGCGCTCGCCGGCGTCGGCCAGCCGCCGCAAACCTCCAACACCTACGATCACGACCTCCCGCGTGCCGGGTTCGTGTACTGCGTGCCCGAAGGCCCGCACGTCTTCCAGCCGGATAACTGGAACGAACGCACGATCGAGGCGAAATCCATCGTCTTCAAGGCCACTGCATCGCGTGCCGAAACGCAGGAACGACTGCTGACCGCGCTCCGCGAAGCCGGGCACTCCGGTCCGCTCCTTGATGCGCCGCCGGATGCCGTAAGGCTTTTCGCAGGGCTGGGTTACGGTTATGTGATGCTCGACACGCTGTACGAGGCGATGGACCACGAGAAGCTGCTCGACGCCGCGGGCTTCTGGAGTGACGTGACGGCCGCAGTCGAGGCGCTGGGGCGCGGGGAAGACTACCGAGAGCATTTGAAACTGGCCGCGGAGAAGTTGCGGAGCGGGCGCGAACCGGTGTTCTCCGGCTCGCTGCACTGGCTCGACTGGGTTCACCTCGACCCCAAGAACCTCGGTGTGCCGTGGCCCGCGTCGCTCGCCGGCGGGTTGCCGATCACGGTGCTCGCGTCGGGCGAGACGCTCGAACAACTCGCCGAGCAAGCCCCCGAACGGTTCGCGGAACTGAAGGCGAAGCTCCCGCCGGACATGCCGCAGGCGGTCGATCTGTGCTGCGGCAGCTACCGCGACCGCGAAGACGCTCTGATGCCGCTCGAAAGTCAGTGGTGGAACCTCCGCGTCGCCCGGCGCACCGCGCACAAGTTGTTCGGAGTCGAACCGGTCGTGTACGGGCGGAAGAAGAGTGCGTTTCACCCGCAACTGCCCGGCTGGCTCCAGCACATGGGGTACAAGCACGCGGTTCTGATTAGCACTGACAGCGCGCTGGTCCCGAGCATCCGCGCCTCCGCGGTGAACTGGCCCGGACCGGACGGGAAGTCGGTCGAGGCGTTCACCCGCGACCCGCTCCCGGCCCACGACCCGCACACGTTCTTCAACATCGTCTACCACCTGCATCAGGCGACGAGCTACGACTCCGCGCCGACGGTATCGCTGGCGCACAAGGGCGAACCGCCGTTTGCTTCTTACCACGATCTGCTAGCGCTGGGTGATCTGGCCCCGGTGTTCGGCGAGTGGACGAACCTGAGCCGATACTTCAACGGCGTGACGAGTGGCGACTACATCGGCGTGCAATCGGCCGACGAGTTCTTCGCCGACTACCTCGACGACCGCGTGACGAACCTGCACCGAACGGACTCCGTGAGCGGGTTCGCGCGGCACCTCCGGTTGCGCCGCACACTCGATTCGGCGTGGACGCTCGCCGCCCTGCACCGCGCGCTGACGCCAGCGACCGCGGAGGACGAGGAGGAGTTGCGGAAGCTGAGCGCGGTGGAGGACGAGGTTGAGGCGCGGGGGGTGAATGGGTGGGCGGAAGAACCTAACCCCCCGACCCCCTTCCCTGGAAAGGAAGGGGGAGCCGAACCAAAACCAGAAGACGACAGCGCACCGAACGCGCCTCTTCCTCCCCCTTCCTTCTTAGGGAAGGGGGTTGGGGGGTTAGGTTCTTCTTTGCTTTCGCTCGAATCCCACTGGGCGAAGAAGCTCGCCGACCGCATCCAGGTGCGATCCGCCGAGGGCCAGCCGGGCCTCATGGTATTCAACCCCTGCAACTTCACGCGGCGCGTCGCGCTCGAACTCGATCACTTTCACGGCCCGATTCCCGTTGCCGATCCGGTGAAGGCCGCGGAGTTCGCCGGCACCACCGCGAAGCTCGTGGTCGAAGTGCCGGCATTCGGGTTCGCCTGGGTGCCGCGCACCGGCACCGCCTCAGCGCCCAAACCGCGCATCAAGCTCGCGGAGGGGCTGACCGTTCGCAACGAGTTCATCGAGTGCGACATCGACGTGACGACCGGTGGTATCCGGTCGTTCCGCGACGCCCGCACGCGCGCGACGCGGTTCGGGCAGCAGTTGGTGTTCAATCCTGGTAGCAAGATGGTTGCGCGCGACATCGTCGTGACCAATAGCGGCACCGCGCTGGGCGAGATCGTCAGCGTCGGTGATCTGATGAGCGAGCGGGACGAGGTTCTGGCGACCTACAAGCAGCGGGTGCGGGCGTGGCTCGGGCGCCCGGTGTTGGAACTGCGGATCGAACTGGACGTGAAGCACGCCCCGACCGGTTATCCGTGGCACTCGTACTTCGGCGCTCGCTTCGGCTGGCGCGACGACCGCGCGGTATTGTTCCGCGGCGTGAACGGGGCCAACACGCAAACCGGATACACGAGGCCCGTATCGCCGGATTACCTCGAAGTGCGGCTCGGTTCGGAGCGGTCGTTCCTCTTTACAGGTGGGCTGCCGTTCCTTCAGCGGCATGGCGCCAGAATGGCCGACGTGATTCTGGTGCCCGAAGGCGAACAGGGGCGGGCGTTCGATCTTCTCCTCGCGACCGATCGCGAGTACCCGATGCAGACCGCGCTCGGCTGGGTGGCGCCATCGCCGGTCGTGGTGACCGAGAAAGGCCCGCCGCACATCGGCGCGTCGGGGTGGCTGGCGCATGTCGATATGCCGAGCTTACTTGTGACGACTCTGCGGCCGTGCGAGCCTTCCGACGGCGCAACACGAGCGGTCGCGGGGACGCTGATCGAGACCGCGGGGTTCGGGGGCGCCGCGGACCTGCGGTTCGCCCGCGACCCGGCCCGCGCGGCGCTCATCGACGGCACGGGGAAGACCCTTCAGCCCCTCACGATGACCGGCGACGCGATCCCGCTGGAGTATTCCGCCGGCGAAACGCTCCGCGTGAAGGCGGAGTGGGTTTAGCAGTGGGCAGTGTCGAAGTAGTGGTCCGTGTCAGTGGGCAGTGGGTAGTGAAAGACAGAAGGCCGGAGACAGTGAAAAGTTGTGAGGCAGAAGGCCCGAGTCACACGTGGCTCGGGCCTTCTGCCTCACAACTTTTTCGTCTTTCACTGCCCACTGCCCACTAACTACTGACACGGACCACTACTTCCCGGTTTGCACCCACTTCTTCCACGCGGCGTCGGCCGTCGCCTGTTCCTTCCATCCCAGCGCCTCGAACCCGTTCTGCACGGTCGGGCTGGGGTTGGTGTCGTTGGGCCGCAGGGCGTCGAGGAACTTTCCGAGCTCTTTCTCCTTCGGCCCGAACGCCAGGAACTCCGCGACACTCGTCGCCAGGGTCTCGCCGGTCGCCGACCGCGCCTCGCTCCACGCATCGGCGATCACCGTTGCCTTGCCGCCCTTGGGGGCGAGCGCCGCGGCCTTCGCGGCCGATTTGTACGTCAGGTAGCGCTTCGAGTTCACCCCCTCGGCTCGCATCTGGGCGGCGCGTCCGAACCCGTCGCGGAGCCACGCCGGGACCGCCTGCGTGCCGGTGCCCTTCGCCTGGAGCAATTCGCCGGCCACCCGCGCCGCGGTGACCGCGAACAGGTCCGCGTCGCTCGGCTTGCCCGGCAGGCTGTCGGCCGGGTCCACGACGAGCGGCGGATCGGCCTTCACATCGACGTAAACTCCTTCGGGCGAAGCTTGCAGGACGCGGCGCATGAACGACTTGAACTCGTCGCCGTCGGGCAGGTAATACACCGTGAGTTTGCCCTTCCACGCCACGTCCTTCTCGTCGTACTTGGCCGCCTTGCGGGCCACCGGCAGCGTCTTCTCCAGCACGCCGGCGAGCGCCTTCGCCTTCTCTTCGGAGATCGACCCGACGACGAGGAAGTTGTCGGTCTCCACGACCGTCGGCTTGTCGATCTTGATCTTCTTGAGGTTCTCGGTGGCCGCGGCGCGGGCTTTCGTGTCTTTGTCCTTGTCTTGCGCGGCGGAATCGGCTTGCGATGCGAACGCGATGGCAAGAACCGCGGCGAGAACGGCGAGTCGGGTCACGGCGGGTCTCCGAAATGGGCAGCGCGGACAGGTGGGTTGATTATAGCGGAAGGAATTGGCCGAAGGGGAAGCGAACGGGCCGCGAGTTGCCCCGCGGCCCGGCGCGTCCGTCGGGAAGTGAACGCGCCGACCTGGGGTGCGGGAGGCTCACAGGGCCGCATTGTACCCGGCCGCAAGTGTGACGCAGCGGAACGCCGGTCGGCGGGTCGAGCCAGGCGCTGGGGCGCACTTGCACCGAGTACAACGAAATCGGCCCTGGAACAGCCTTCCCCGCGACGAGTGTGAAGGCAGGCGCCCGGACGACGCAACATCGTCCTGTGGGAAACCCACGAGCTGAACGCACGCCGACGAACACACTGAGCGTAACGTCGTACACCGGAAGAGGCAAGCGCCAACGGCGAACGGCCAGGGCAACGCAGGGAGTTAATTTGGGTGGTCTGGGCAATGTTCTCGATGTCCAGCCGCGCTACGAAAAGGCTTGAAAACCGAGGAAAACACAACGTCTCTGCCTGTTTGCCTTCGCCCCAGGTTCAATCTCTGAGTAGCCCCGGGCGAACGGCGAACTTGCAAAGAACGGACTTGACACCGGACGCTCCGGTTGAATACGCTCGCAGTTCTTTCCGAACAATCTCCGCGCAGTTTTCGGACGTTCAGCGCCCGAAATGGCGCTTTTTTGCCGTTTTTGTGAACGCGCACGCCCCGTATCTCGTCTTTATTGATGGCGGTCTGCAATTTGCTCATGTTAGATGTGCCCGCAACCGACATCGCCGGTCGCGCGGGCCTCGGGTAACGTCCTCGTAACCTTGCGGGACAAACTTGAGAGAAAAATGAATCCGACCTGCAAGGTTAGACAAACTGTGACGTAGTATCCGTAACAGGAGCGCCGCGGGCCACATCTCCCCACGGCACCATCCAGGAGGGACATCTCATGTTGGTGCTCACGCGTCGTCCGAACGAATCCGTCATCATCGCGAACAACATCAAGATCACGGTTGTGAGCGTCGGCCCCGGCCGCGTCAAACTGGGGATCGAGGCCCCGCCACACGTGCGCGTGGACCGCCAGGAAATTCACGACAAACTCGAACACGCGTCCGACGTACTGTCCGCCGTAGCGACCGGCCAGGCCGCCGCCGCTGACGCGCCGAACACCTTTGTCCACCCCGGCCCGGACACGGCGATGATCGTTTCCGCCGGCGAACCGGCTGCCGCGGCCGAACCCACTGCCATCGTGCCGGCCAATCCGCCGCAACCCGTTGCCCCGACACAACCTCCGCTCCCGCTGAACAAGCTGAGCAAGTACCGACTCCCGCGCAAGCCGCGCTAGCAGAGGGCAGAACAGAACCACAGAGCCACGGATCAACACAGATAACGCGGATCGAACAGAAGACTGAGTTCAAGTACAACTCGGTTCTCTGTCTGATCCGTGTTTTCTGTGTTGATCCGTGGCTGTCTTTTTCTGTCCTCTGTGGCTCTGCTCTGTCCTCTCAAAATGGTGTGTTTGAAATCGGTGGCCGTCCGCGTCGTCATTCTGGAGTACCATAACGGGGACTCCGTGCCGTTTCCCGTGGGGCCAGATATGACCGCCTTCGCGCTGCTGACCGCGTGCGTTTTCGCGCACCCGACTGCGCAAGATTGCTACAGCGATGCGCCAAAAACCGCTTCCCCGAAGGAGGCGCTCCAGCCGTTCAACGTGCTGGTCGGCTCGTGGAAGGGGAGCGGCGCCCCGGAGGGAACGAAGGAAGACCGCCTCGCCGGGGCGTGGGACGAGACGATCGCCTGGGAATGGAAGTTCAAGGACCAGGCCGCGTGGCTGGAAGTCACCTTCACCAAGGGCAAGCACTTCACGAAGGGCGAACTTCGTTACACTTCCGACAAGGACAAGAAGGATGCACCGGCACGGTTCACGCTCACCCTCACCACACCAGACAAATCCACCCAGACCTACGCCGGCGGCCTCTCCGACAAGGACAAGGTGCTGACGCTCACGCGCACCGACGGCCCCGCGACCGAGGAACAGCGGCTCGTCTTCAGCCTGCTGCACCACAACCGCTACCTGTACCGGTTCGAGACCCGCCCCGCGGGGACCACGGTCGCGTTCACGCGGAAATACCAGGTGGGCGCAACGAAAGAGGGCGTCGCGTTCGCGGACGTGCCGAAGGGGCCGGAGTGCATCGTCAGCGGCGGCCTGGGCACGATGAAGGTGACGTACAAGGGCAAGGACTATTACGTGTGCTGCTCCGGGTGCCGGGACGAATTCCGCGCCGATCCCGAAAAATATATCAAGGAAGCCGAAGCAAAAGCGAAAGAGAAGAAGTAGCGGTAGTCTTTTATCTTCGGCCTTGGTTTTTCCCCCCGCGGGGGTTGCACAGCAAAGCCCGGGTCGCGGGGCTTGGGAGCGCCCCGGGGAACCAACAACAACGCATTCCGCATTCGGGGTAACAGAACAAAACCAGCCCCTTGATTCGCCGCCCCGCGAGGGGATAATGCAGGTCACCCGTCTTGTCTGACCTTTACCGGCATTCTGCCGGTTGGCCCTCGGAGTCCGGTCATGGCCGATGCTCTCCCGTCCGACTTGAGCAAGGTCGATCCGCTTGATGCGTGGAAGCCGTGGCAGCCGGCCGCGGGCGCGTGGAACCGCAAGTGGATCGCCCACCTGTACCGCCGGGCCGCGTTCGGCGCGACCGCCAAGGACACCGAAGCCGCCCTCAAGGACGGCCTCGAAAAGACGCTCGCCAAACTTGCCGCCGGCGAACCGGACGCGGCCGACCGGCTCGAACTCCTGACCGAAACCGGCAAGTACTACAACGAACCGGTCAATCTCCGCACGTGGTGGCTCTACGCGATGATCGAGGGCGGGCACCCGCTCCGTGAGAAGCTCACGCTGTTCTGGCACAACCACTTCGCCACCAGCTACGCAAAAGTCCGCAGCACCAAGCTCATGTTCGAGCAGAACGTGACGCTGCGTAAGCACGCGCTGGGGAAGTTCCACCCGTTCCTGCTCGACATGAGCAAGGACACCGCGATGCTCGTGTGGCTCGACTCGAACCGCAACGTGAAGGGCGCGCCCAACGAGAACTACGCCCGCGAGGTGATGGAGCTGTTTAGCCTCGGCGTCGGCAATTACACCGAAAAGGACATTCAGGAAGCGGCCCGCGCGTTCACCGGCTGGCACCACGACACGGAAGTCACGAAGTTCGAGTTCAACCGCGACCTGCACGACCCCGCGGAGAAAACCGTCTTCGGCAAAACAGGCAAGTTCACGGGTGAAGACATCGTCAAGTTGTGCTGCGACAAGCCGTCCTGCGCAACGTTCCTGGTGTCGAAGCTGTACACCTTCCTCGTCAGCGAGACCGCCCCGCCGAAGCCGCTGCTGGAACCGCTCGCCGACCGGTTCCGCAAGTCCGGCTACGACATCGCCGACCTGGCGAAAACGATGCTCGGCTCGCGACTGTTCTTCAGCGATCACGCGTACCGCAAGCGGGTGAAGTGGCCGGTCGAGTACGCCATCGGGGCGATCAACGCCGCGGTGCCCGGGCGCGTCCCGCTCGCCGACGTGGTCGATCCGGTGTCGAAGATGGGCCAGGCGCTGTTCGCCCCGCCGAACGTGAAAGGCTGGCGGACCGGGACCGACTGGCTCAACAGCGCCACGCTGCTCGCGCGGAACAACTTCGCCGAAACCGTTGCGATGGGCACGTGGAACACTGCCCCGCGCCCGCGGAACAACGACCGCTTCGGGTTCGTCGAACCGGCGCCGGCCACGCCCACGCCCGCCGAGCCGCCCACGCCCCCGCCGCCGGACGCGAAGTTCGACGTCGGCGCGCTGATCGACGCGGCCAAACCGAAGGACGTGGCCGCGGTCGTCAAGCAGATCGGCGACCTGCTGTACGGCGACCCGATCGGCGTCGCCCAGGGGAAGAAGGTCGAGACGTTCCTGCTGACCCCCGGCCCCGCCCCGGGCGCCAAACCGCCGTCCCCCAAAGGCCCGCCGGGCGGACCCACGAAGGTGGAAGCGGTGTCCGAAGATCTGCCCGACCCGCCGGCGCCGCCGAAGGGCGCACCCCAACCAAAGGGCGCGAAGGGGAAGGACGAACCGAAGAAGGACGCGCCGCCCAAGCCGCTCGACCCGAAGGACGTGAAGCTCGATTCACCCGAGTTCAAGGCCCGCGTCCGCGAGGCCGTCCACGCGATGATGTGCCTACCGGAGTACCAGTTGAATTAAGGCATTTTTCACCGCGGAGACCGCAGAGACCGCGGAGGAAGAAAGAACTAACCACAGAGGCACAGAGACACAGAGCAGACAAGAGATGAATGTTTTGAAGAACTCTCTTTCTTCTTGCCTTCTCGGTGTCTCTGTGCCTCTGTGGTTAATCTTGCCTTTTGTCTTCTCCGCGGTCTCTGCGGTCTCCGCGGTGAATCCTCTTCTGGAGCCACTATGTCCACGCGCCGCGACTTCCTGAAGACCACCGTCGGCGGGGCGAGCTTGCTCGCCGTCGGCGGGGTGGTGCCCGAGTTCCTCGCCAACACCGCGCGGGCCGCGGAGAAGGAGGACCGGAAGAAGGACACGGTCCTCGTCGTCGTCGAACTGACCGGCGGCAACGACGGCCTCAACACCGTCGCCCCCTACGGCGACGACGAGTACGCGAAGTCCCGGCCGACGCTCGCGTTCAGCAAAAAGGAAGTGCAGAAGCTCGACGACTACCACGGGCTGCACCCGCGGCTCGGCGAACTGAAGCGGCTCTACGACGAGAAGCGGCTCGCGGTCATCCAGGGCGTGGGCTACCCGAACCCGGACCGGTCGCACTTCGAGTCGATGGACATCTGGCAACTCGCCGACCCGAAGCGGGCCGGCACGAGCGGGTGGCTGGCCCGCGCGATCCCCGGGATGGCCGTCAGCGACGCCGGCGTGCCCGGGATGTACCTCGGCGACGACCGGCTACCGGTCGCAATGCAGGGCGCCGACGGCGGCGTCATCAGTCTGGCCGACCGCAACAGCTTTAGGCTCCAGATCAGCGGCAACGCGGACGCCCGCAAGAAGCTGCTCCAGGATCTCAACGACGACAAGGACGCGGGCAAGGCCGAACTCGCCGCGTTCGTCCGCAAGCGCCAGCTCCAGACCTACACGAGCCTCAAGAAGCTCGAAGAGGCGCTCCGCGAAGCCGGAAGTGGGCCCGACCGCGGGGGCGGCGAATTCATCGACGGCCGGTTCGTGCGCCGCGACCCGAACGAGCTGACCTCGCTCGGCGGCAAACTCGGCCTCATCGGCCGGCTGATCCAGAAGAATCTGGGGACGCGGCTCTATTACGTGCAACTGGGCGGGTTCGACACGCACGCCAACCAGGCCGACGCCCACGCGCGGCTGATGGGCGAACTGTCGAGCGCGGTCGGCAACTTCTTCAACACGATCCAGGGCGAGCACGCCGAGCGCGTCGCGCTGATGACGTACTCGGAGTTCGGCCGCCGGGTGAAGGAGAACGGGAGCCGCGGCACCGACCACGGCAGCGGGTCGTGCATGTTCGTCGCCGGCACACAGGTGGTCGGCGGGCTGGTGGGCAAGCACCCGAGCCTGACCGACCTGACCGACGGCGACATCAAGTTCCACACCGACTTCCGCCGCGTATACGCGACGCTGCTCGACGACTGGCTGGGCGTGGACAGCAAGACCGTGCTGGGCGAGCCGTTCGAGAAGCTGACCCTCATCGACCGCAAGAAGAAGGCGCCCGGGGGCGGTCCCGGTGGCGCGCCGGCGCCGCTGCCCCCGGGCGCCGCGGGGAGCGCGCCGGCGACCGAGGTGGTGCCGCCCCCGGTCGAGAAGCCGTAGGCCGAAGGCGCGTTGTCTTCAGCCCGAAGGGCTGGGACAACATAGCCCGGGGCGACGCCCCGGGTTACATGGCGATTGGATTGGGCAGCCTGAAGGGCTGCGACATCTTCGCTGGGGGTGTCGCAGCCCTTCAGGCTGCATGAAAACACCACATCCCACCCGGGGCGTTGCCCCGGGCTAAGCTATCCGACCCCTTCGGGGTCAAGACGGGAACCACAAAACAAATCCCTCCCGAGGAGCCACCATGCCCCGCCTTCTCGCGCTGGCGCTCGCCGCGCTGGCCTTCGCCGCCCCCGCCCGCGCGGCCGACCCGCCCGCCGGCGGCCCCGACGCGCCGGAGAGACTGCTCCCGCCGTCCACGCAGCTCTACGTCCGCTGGGACGGCATCGCGGCGCACAACGACGCCTACAAGAAATCGCTCTGGGGCGGAGTCATGGCCGGGCCGACCGGCGACAACATCCGCGCGCTCATCGCCCGCGGGCCGAAGCTGGTCGGCGCGTCGGTCCTGGCCGACCCGCTGCTCGACGGCAAGCCGCCGGCCGAACTGAAGGCCAACCTCGCCGACCTCAAGTCGGCCGAAAAGCTGATCGAACTGGTTGCCGACAAGGGCGTGATCGTCGCCGCGGAGGTGCGCGAGCCGGGCCCGACGCTCAAGGGCATCGGCGCCGCGGTCGGCGGGCTGATCGGCGGCAAGGCGCCCGGGGCCGAGGCGCTCTTGCCCGACGCGCAGGTGCTCGTGATCGTGCCGGAGGCCGGCGACAAGGCCGAAGTGTTCTACGGCTCGCTCCGGCTGTTGTTCAAGAAGGCCGAACTGAAGGTCGAGGCGTTCGAGGCCGGCGGGCGCAAGGGGTTCCGGCTCGACATCCCGAAAGAGGGACCGGTGGAGCTGAACGTCGCGTGGTGGGTCGAGGGGAAGCACTTCGTCTTCTACGCCGGCACCCGTAAGCCCGGGACGGTGATTGGCGAGATGCAAACGAACGCGGCCAAAGGTGGTCTGACCGGGCACCCGCTGTTTCAGCGGTGCCTCAAGACGGGCGAGTTCGAGAGCGTCACCCGCGGGTTTGTGGACACGGAGAAGGTACTCAACCTCGCCAAGAACCTCGCCGGCCCGTTCGTCCCGGGGCTAAAGGAGCGGCTCGACGGCACCGGCATCGCCGGCGTCAAGGCGGTCGTGTTCGCCTCCGGGTTCGACGGCAAGGAGTCGCGCGCGCTCTACGAGTTCGACGTGCCCGGCGAGCGCAAGGGCATCACGAAGGCGCTGAAGAACACCCCGCTCGGCCTCAACGACCTCCCGCCGATGCCGCCGGACGTGAGCCGGTTCTCCGCGCTCCGGCTCGACCCCGCAGCGACCTACGACGCCGGGCTGAGCTTCGTCGATCTGTTGACGATGCAGCAAGATTTCGGGGTCGAAGAACAGGCGATGAAGAAGGGCCCGGCCGCGGTGATCCAGGCCCGCAAAGAGTACCTGATGCGCGAGACCGACAAGTTCCTCGGCATCTCGGTGACCGACGACCTGCTCCCGTACCTGGGCGACAAGGTCGTGGTGTTCCAGAGTCCGACCGAAGGGGTTCAGGTGTTCGGCACCGTGGTGTGTATCTCGGTGAAGGACGCGGCGAAGGTGCGGACCGCTGCCGACCGCGTGCAGCGGGCCCTCGAAGCGATCGCCAACAGCCCGATCAAGGTACGAAAGAAAACGCTCAAGGGGGTGGAGTACCGCGAGTTCTACGCCCGCGGGTTCGGGATCATCACGCCGACCTACGCGGTCGTGGGCGACTGGCTGGTGATCTCCGGGCACCCGCAGGCGGTGCAGGGTGTCATCCTGCGGTCGAAGGGCGAGCTGGAATCGTGGAAGCCGGACGACGCGACCGCGCGTCGGCTGGCCAAGATGCCGCAGGACGGGTGCGGGCTCCAGTACTGTAACCCGAAGTCCACCGCGGGGAACCTGTGCTGCGTCGGGCCGCTGTTTCTGAGCGTGTTCGGGCTGCGCGACTTCGGCGGGGGCGAGTCGGACTTCGACCCGATCGACGTGGGCCTGGTGCCCAACGCGCACGAACTGTGCCGGCACCTGTTCCCGAACCTGACGGTGACCCGCGACGACGGCAAGACGATCCGCATCGAGGTGAACGAGTCGTTCAGCCTGCCGCTGGAGGTGGTGGGCCTGGAGCCGTTCGCCTTCGCGCTGGCGCTGGGCCTGCGGTTCTGACGGCAAACCGGTCGGTTATGTTTCCGGGTGGCGGGTGCTCGCGGCCCGTCATCCGAACACGTTGGAGGCCAAGTGACGCGGCCCACCACAAGCATCACTTGGCAATCATGCACTTCGGCAACGCCTTCCGGAGTTCCTTTACCATCGCATCTGTCACTTCTGCTGTTGCACGCAGGTCGAGAACGGTGAGATTGGTGAGCGCGGTCAGTCCTTGTACCCCATCGTCCGTTACGTTCGTACCACCCAAGTCAAGTTCGGTGAGTTGCTTCAGTTTAGCGAGTTCCTTCAAGCTCACGTCGGTCACCTCTGTGCCAGCCAGATGTAACCGGGTCAGTTTCTTGAGCTTGGTCACCTCTTTGATTCCGGCGTCGGTCACCTTCGTGTAGCTCAAATTGAGTGCGGTGAGCTTCGTGAGTGCTGCCACTTCCTTGACGCCACGATCGGTCACCTTCGTGAATTCAAGGTAGAGAACTGTCAGGTTCGTCAGCGCGGCGAGGTGTTTGACTCCGTCGTCCGTCACAGTTGTGTCGTGCAAGACGAGTGTCGTGAGGTTCGTGAGCGCGGCCAACTCCTTCAAGCCAACGTCCGTCACCTTCGAGCCGTTCAGATACAGTTCGGTGAGTTGTTTGAGTTCGGCCAGTTCCTTGAATCCGGCGTCGGTCACCCCTGTGTAGCTGAGGTCGAGAATCGTGAGTCGCTTGAGCTTGGTGAGATCCTTCACCGCCACGTCGGTGACCTTCGCGCCGTCCAGAGAGAGAAAGGTGAGGTTTGTGAACTTGGTGAGTTCTTTCACTCCCGCGTCCGTCACCTGACAACCGGTGAGATCGAGATCGATGAGACTTTTGAGTGCGGTCAACTCCTTCAGGTCCGCGGTGGTTATCTTCGCGTCGCGCAGATTCACTTCCGTGACGGGTTTGCCGGGCAGTTTCCCATTGCGGACAACCTTCCCGCCCAGTTTCTCCACGAACTTAGCGGCCTTGTCTTCGGTGTCATCGGCGCGGAGGTCGGCGGGTGAGGAAATCAGCATCGCGCACGACACGAATCCGCACAGTACCGTTCGCGACATGATCGCTCCAAGTTCGCGTGAACGAGGTCTCGCGTCGTTTCGATGCTACTTCATCTCCGAGAGTCGCACCAAACGAAAACACCGCGGGCCGAAGCTCTTGCCTCGGCCCGCGGTGCGGTTGGTTCGCGTCACTTCGCCGGCGTCACTCCAGGAGCAGGGTCGGCTCCCAGCCGACGCGCTCGGCGTTGGCCTTCAGCTTCTCCAGGGCGCGGTTCTGAATCTGCCGCACCCGCTCCTTCGAAATACGTAACAGGTGGCCGATCTGGCGCAGGCTGTGGGTGCCGTTGCCGGTCAGCCCGAAGCGGAGGTCCAACACCTTCCGCTCACGCGGGCGGAGGTTCTCCATCAGGAACCCGAGAGCCTCCTGGCGCTCGTTGTTCTCCTGCATCACCAGCGTGCCGGTGTCGGGCATCGCCTCGGTCAGCTTGAAGTCGCTGTCGTCGTCGAGGACCGCGTTGAGGCTCACGGGGGTGCGGGTCGCGGTCTGGAGGTGCGTCAGGTGTTCCAGGCTCGAACCGGTCCGGTGCGCCAGTTCCTGCGGGCTGGGCAGGTGCTTGCCGCCGTGCGCCAGCGCTTCGGATTCCTGCTGCAACAGACCGAGTTCTTGCAGGTGGTGCGGCGAGAGGCTGACCAGGTGCGACTGGCGGGCGACCGCGATCTGCAAGGTTTGGCGGATCCACCACGTCGCGTAGGTGGCGAGGCGAGTGCCGTGCGAAACGTCGAACCGGTCGATCGCCTGCATCA
>CAZBXY010000142.1:0-19075 GCA_964495365.1 uncultured Frigoriglobus sp.
CTCACGCTGCTTGTCGGTCCCACCGGCCGGCTGACACCGGCCGTTCGCCTTGTACAGGGTGTCCGTCGCGCCCGACTTCATCCGTGGACCAGGAGCGTTCACGACGCCCGGGGGTGACCCGGATTGGCGAGAACGCAGGTTGATTCAGTTCGCCAATCCGGGTCACCCCCGGGCGAACAAGAACAACGCGCCTGGGGACGCAATCGCAAGCAAGCTCACCCGCGGCGGAACGCCGCAGAGAAGGTCTCGGATCGCGACGGACACCTTGGTTCGTGTTGGCGTGTATGGCGAACGGCGCGGCGTCAGCCCGCCGAGGAAACGTATTCGTGAAACTCGGCGGGCTTACGCCGCGCCGTTCGCCAGTTCAACTCCACCTCAATTCGGGAAACACCGCCTCCACCAGCGGCTTGCGCGTGGGGTTATCCGCAACAAAGCCCGCGACGCCGGCGAGACCGGCGCGGAACTCCGGGCCGCGCACCGACCGCAGCGCCACGGCGATCACGGGCAGCAGGTCGCCGGCCTCTTCGGGGTGTGCGGTCAGGCGGTCAATGATCTGCCGCACCACGAACGGCTTCGCCCGCGACGCCCGCGACACGTTCAGCAGCACCGTCGCCCACAGGAACCGCACGCGGTCGGGAGGAAACTTCGCCCAGCCGTCAGGCTCTTTCGCGCGGTCTTCCAGCATTCCGATGAGCCGCAACCGCACGTTGTCGTAGGGCGATTCCAGCAACCGTTGCCACACGAGGACCGCGTCGCGGGCGCGGGCGTCGCTCTGGAGCCATTCCCAGCCAACTTCGCGAACCTCTTCAAACCGCGCATCGAGGAATTCCAGCACCCACAGCGGGTCGAAGTCGGGCCGCTCACTCAGCACCTTTGTCGCCCAGCGCACAAGTTCGACGCGCAGTGGTTCGGCCTCGGCGTTGCGCAGTCCGAACACCGCGGTCACTTCGGCGGATGTTTGCGGCTTCTTGCCCTGAAGGAACGCGAAACCGAGTCGCGCGAGCGGAACCGGGCGCTGCATCGCGAGCTTCACCGCGTCCGCGAAGCTCACAAACTCCGGTTTCACGTTGCGTGTGACGATTTCGCAAATGCGGTCGAGCAACTCGGCCCGTGCGTCCTCCATCAGCGTGAGCCACTGCTCGACGGTGACCGATTCCAGTCCGCCGCGGGTTTCGAGTACTTCGAGTGCGAGTTCGTTTAGCACCTCGTTGGGTGAAACGACCCACGCGAGCAACTCGTCGAGCGTGAGGTTCGTCAGGCGTTCCGGGAAGTGCCGGCGGAGCATCTGCATCGCCCACATCGATACCGGACGGGCCTTCGCGTTCACGAGCAAATCGAAAATCGGTTCCGCATTGCGCAACCACAGACTGCGGAACATCGGGTCGGGCTGCAACCGCGACAACAACGCGCCCGGCGCGATGACCCAACCGGTCGGTTTCGCGAGGACCGTTGGCGAGTGGTGGAACAGAACGTGAACCAGTCCCCAGTTGTCGAGCAGCGACAACCCGTCGGGAACGTCCGCGTCGGTGTAGAGCTTCAGCGCGGTGCAGATCGCGGGGATGTAACGGTCCGGGTTCTTGCGCCCGAGCCGGCGGAAGTATCGCCACGCGCGGCGCCGCAGGTAGGTTCGCGTCGGCACCGAGAACAACCACTTCCCGGCGACGAACTGCTCGCGGTTCTGCTGGAACCACACGCCCGCGTAGGAGCGGTCGTCGCGCGACAGTTCCGAGCCGCCCGGCGTGACGATCGCTTCGTACTCCTGATACTCGCGGCGCCGGTAGTTGTAGCGCTCCTTCGTGACACGCCTTCGGCGGATGGTGCGATCGAACCCCGCGAGGAAGCGGGCCATCACGGCATCATCACCGGCGGTCTCGGCGAACTTGAAGATCCGTTTGACTAGCGGTTCGTGTCGCGGGGAGTTGAACGGCCGTTCGAGGTACGCGAACAACAGCCGGCGGGCCTCAATGCGTGTGTCGCTGTACCACGTTTCGGCGAACGTGGCGAGCGCCGGGGCGTTCACCTGTTGACGGATCAGGTCGGTGAACTCCGGCGCGCCCGCGAGGAACAGCCGGCGCAGGCGCTCCCAGTTGGCGTCGTTGCCCGGCGTCGGCGGTTGTCGGCGGTCGCGTGCCATCGCCCGTTCCCAATCAAGGTGGAATGATCGTATGCGACGGGCACGCACGATACAAGCACGGTAGTTACTTCCGAAACCACCGCAGCGGCTTGCCGAGTGCGGAATACACGCGGTCCGCGAACCGGTGCCGTCGCGGAGCCGGGGCGGTGACGCGGTGTTCCTGTGCCTGGTGGAACCCGAGGAGCGCCGTCCACAGCGTGAGCGCTTCCGCCGGCGGCAGGGCGCCCGCGTGCGCGAACTGGCGCAGGACGCGCTGGTGGTTGGCGAACCACTTCGTGCTGCGCGAGAACCCGCCGGCCCGGTGCCGGTAGTAGAACAGGTGATCGGGAACGACGCCGAGCTTGTGCCCCGCGTGAACCAGTTTCACGAACAGCTCCCAGTCCTCGCACGACGTTCCGCGATCGATCTCGTATCCGCCGACCGCACGAAGCGCCTCGGTGCGGAAGATCGCGTTGGCATCGCCGTACACGTTGCGGATGCCGGCAAGCGCGTGCGGCCCGCCCAGCGGCCGGAGCGCGTAGAGGAACTGATCCGGCACGAGGTTCGGGGCGTCGGTGTCGAACGCGAGGAAGTAGCACGACATCGCCGCATAATCGGGGTTCCGTTTGATGGCCGTCACGAACTTCGCGATCATGTCCGGGCACGCGAGGTTGTCCGCATCGACGGGCACGAAGAACTCGCCGTTGGCGAGTTCCAAGCACCGGTTGCGGGTCGCTCCGATCCCGGCGTTCTCTTGCCGCAGGAACTGCCACTGCGGGTACTTCGCCCGCATTTGCTCGAATACTTCGATCGATTTTGCATCGGTGGAGCCGTCGTCGATCGCGATGAGTTCGATGTTGGCGTAGGTCTGCACGGCGATCGTCGCGAGTGTGTCGGGGAAGTACGCGCCGAGGTTGTGGTGCGCGATCGCCACCGTGACGAGCGGCCCGCTGTTGCTGTCGCGGTTCGTCGCCCAGGACGGCAGTGCGCGGTGTGGCGGGGGCGGAGGCAGCACCTGCACCGCGTCGGCCCGCACGTTCCAATGATTCCGCTTCACGAACGCGCTGAGCAGAAGATCGGGAACGCACTGAATGTCCGCGTTCTCGAACGCGAACCGCTCCAGGTAGTCGGTTTCCACTTCAGCGAAGCACGACGGCCACCGCAGGTTGGCCTCACGGGCGTGCTGACTGTTCGCGTCAAGCTCCACGGCAAGTGTTACGTCGGTGAACGCCAGACCGGCGCGCTTCGCCTGAATCGATCGCGCGCCCAGCCCGCCGATGCCGGCGAACACGATCAGTTCGAAGCGCTCGTCGCGGTGCAGGCGTTCGAGCGCGTGCCGGATCGCGTCCGACCGCTCCGCGGGGCTGTCGCCGTGGAACTCGCGGATCTGTGCGTGAGTCGGGAGTTCGCTCTCCGCGACATCGCACCTCAATGGGAAGCCGTCCCAGCCTTGTCCGAAATAACCGGTTATGCCGCCTGAAGTGACGAGGCAGGCACGGCGCAGCGGTCGCGGATCGTCTGAAAGCACGCCAGCGCCTCCTGAATCACTTCGTCGGTGTTGAAGTAGCGGTACTGCGCCAGCCGACCGCAAAAGTAGACGCGCTTCCGCGCGGTTTCGGCCTCCGCCAGTTCCCGATAGCGATTGTAGAGGGCCGCGCTCTCGCGGCGCGGTACGGGGTAGAACGGTTCGCCCTCCGCGGTCGGCGTTTCGTAGCTGACGACGGTTTCGGCGTGTTTCTGTCCCGTCACGTGCTTGATCTCGACCGACCGCGTAAACGCGAAGTTGTTCGGGTAGTTGATCTGCACGCACGGCTGCCGCCACTCGACCTGATACGGCACGAACTCGAACTTGAGCGAGCGGTACGGGAGCTTGCCGAGCCGGTTGCCGAAGTATTCGTCGATCGGCCCGCAGTACACCGTCGCGCGCCGCGGCTTCACCGCGCGGCGGATGTCCGCGAACGGCGTGTCGAGCAGCACGCGGATCTTCGGATGATCGAGCATTCGCATAAAGAGCCGCGTGAAACCGCCCTTCGGCATCACCTGGAACGTGTGCCCGACGTAGCGGCGATCGCGGTCGAGGCGCACCGGGACGCGCCCGCACACGGAGGCGTCGAGGTTCCGCGGGTGCGTGCCCCACTGCTTGAGCGTGTAGTTGAGGTAAAACGCCTCATACAGTTCGCGCCCGACGCGGCTCAGAACGAACTCCTCGGAGTTCGCCGGCGTGGCGATCGGCACGCGCAGCCCCGCGAGCAGCTTCTCGGCCGATTCAGCGTCGAGTTTCCGGCCGAAGAAGCGTTCGAGCGTGGTGAGGTTGATGGGGAAGGGGAGTTGCTCGCCGCGAACGAGCGACCGCACCTCGTAGTTCGCCGGGACGAAGTCCGCGAACCGCGACAGGTAGCGGAGCAGTTTCTCGTCACTCGTGCGGAAGTAGTGCGGGCCGTAGTTGTGAACGAGAACGCCGTTGGCGGCGGTTGAATCGAAGCAGTTCCCGGCGATGTGCGGGCGGCGATCGACGACGAGTACGTTCCAGCCGAGGCCCGCGGCGCGCTCCGCGACCACGCAGCCCACCGGCCCGGCCCCGCACACCAGCAGATCGATGTTGTCGAACACGGTACAAAGCCCGTCCTTCTTCAGCCCGCAGGGCTGGGACAACGTAGCCCGGGGCAACGCCCCGGGTTCGCCGAGTGATTTGTTTTCCAGGCTGAAAGCCTGGGACATCTTCTGTCGCAGCCTTTCAGGCTGCAAATCCCATTCTCGTGCTACCCGGGGCGTTGCCCCGGGCTACGTTGTCCCAGCCCTGCGGGCTGAAAACCAAGCTGCAAAGTCAGTGCGGGTGGCGTAGTCTGCGCGCTCGTGGGTGCATGGAATAGTCGCTTCCGCAGCGCGCGGAGGAACTCGCCGGCGGATTTCTTCCGCGCGCGGTTCGCCAATGCGAACGCCCGGCTCAACGCTTCCGCCGGGCCGCGCCACCACGGCGTTCGCACCACGATCTGCCGGCCCGGTGTGCGGATCGCGAACGAATTGGTCACCGCGTCGAGCGCCCCGGGCGCCGGGTCGAGGCCGATCGCGGCGCACACCTTCAGGGCGAGTTCCTTCCGCCGCGGGAGCAGCGCGTCGAACCGCGGGGCGTCGGCCGCGAGGATCGCCGGATCGGACTGGTACACCGCGCCGGCTTCGGGGTGCAGCGTCGCGTTGTCGTGCTCGAACACCACATCCGGCAGGTACACCACACGGCGTTCGCCCATCACCGCGAGCAGGTTGAACACGTCCTCGATGTGATCGTCGATGCGGTAACGCTCGTACTCCGCGGGGCACACCTCGCCGCACAGTTCGTAGAGCGCGCGCGACGTGAGCGGGAACGTGCAGAGGTGGTCCCGCATCAGCGTGTCGTTCACATGGAGCAGAACGAACGGATCGGGGAACCGCCGAAAGCACCGCAGCGCGATCGCGTCCCATCCGCGAGTTCGCACAATCACGTCGTCGTTCAGCAGCATCACGAAATCGCCGGTACTCGCGGCGAAGCCGGCGTTGTTCAGCGCGCCCATCGTTTGGCCCGGCGGAACAACCGCGTGCCGGACGGCTAACCGCGTGTGCGTCGCGAGGCTCGCGGGGTCGTCGGCATCCACCACGAGAACGACTTCGATCCGCTCCGGGTGCGCCGCGGTGTCCGCCACGCTATCGAGCATTCGGCGGAGCGGCGCGGACCGGCCGCGGGTCGGAACGATCAGCGAAAACAGCGGTCGCACGCGGTTACGCCTCCGGCGGATCGACGGTGAACCCGCGGCTTAGCCCCTCGTAATGCAGGAGCCGTGCGCGGGGCGTGACCAGCACGAGCTTCCCACTCTCGCGCACGCGGCGGCACAGATCGACATCGTTGAGCGTCAGCGGGAGCGATTCGTCGAACCGACCGACCTTGACAAACAACTCGCGTCGAATGAGCATACACGCAGCAGTGATCGCCGGTACACTTTGTGCTGTGCGGAGGTCGCCGGCGTCAATCGGCGCGCCGCGGTGGGCGTGAACCCACATCCCGTCGCTTCGCGGGAGCAACCCGGCGTGCTGGATCGTGCGATCGGGGTAGAGCAGCGTCGCGCCCACCGCGCCGACCGCGGGGTCGGCCGCGAGTTGCAACATGCGCTCCAACCAGCGGCGCATGAGAACCTCGGTGTCGTTGTTCAGAAACAGGAGGTAATCGCCGGTCGCAACCGCGGCGCCGGCGTTGCAGAGCAGCGAGAAGTTGAACGGACCCGGCCGGCTGATAAGCCGCACATCGCGCTTCGCACTGATCCGCGCGAGCAGGCGCCCGGTCGCGGGCTCCTCGCTGCCGTTATCGACGAGAATCACCTCGAAGTTGCGGAACGTGCCGAGCCGCAGGCTCCGCAGGCAGTTCCGCAACAGTTCAGGGCGATCACGAAACGGGATGATGATGCTGACGCGCGCGTCGGGCACCGGCAGCGGCTGTGCGTGGTACGGTTCGGCGTGAGCGAGGAGGTGCGGCTTCACCGCGTCGGGGTGTGGGAGGACTTTCCGCACGAGGCGCCGCAGCCACTCGGCCGCGCGCGCGATGCGCGAGTTGCGAATGCCGGTGAGGTCGTTGTGGAGTAACTCCGCGCGCACGAACTCGGCGTGGTAGCGCTGGTTCAGCAGGTGGAGCAACCCGGCGTAGGGGTTCCGCCGGCGGCGCTTGCGTGCGGTGCGGTCGCGCATGGATTGTTCCATCAGGCGTTCTTGAACGGCCCGCGAGCTTCCATCCGGTAGCCCTTGAGCAGCTCGCGGATGCCGTCGTCGAGCGAGCGCTTCGCCTCGAACCCCGCGGCGCGGAGCCGCGCGCTCGACACGATGTAGTTCCGCTTGTCCGGGTCTTCGCCGATCGGCGCGAAGTGGATGTAGAACTTCGGCACGTGCTTCTTCACCGCGAACGCGAGGTCTTCCTTCGAGAGGTTCGCGGAGTCGAGGCCGAGGTTGTAGGGCCGCCCGCTCATCTGGGTGCCGTTCTGGATCGCGTGAATGAAGCAATCGGCCACGTCGCGCACGTGGACGAAGTTCCGCTTGAAGTCCTTCTCGAACAGCACGAGGTAGGCGTCCTTCACCGCGGCGTAGACGAAGTGGTTCACGAGGAGGTCGAGGCGCATTCGCGGCGACATGCCGAACACCGTCGCGAGCCGAAACGTGACCGCGTTCGGGCTGTCGAGCAGCACGCGCTCGGCGTCGCACTTCGTTCGGCCGTAGAGCGAGATCGGTTCGAGCGGGGTTTCTTCCGTGCAGAAAGTGGCGCCGGAGGTCGCGCCGTACCCGCTGTTCGTGTTCGGGAAGATGACAAGTTGGCTCGAACTGCGGAGCTTGTTGAGTTGCTTCACCGCGTCGAAGTTGACCGTTTTGGCGAGCAGCGGGTCGCGGTCGCACGCTCCGGCCCCGACGATGCCCGCGAGGTGAACGACCGCGTCCGCGTTCTTGAGCGCGGTCTTCATCACGGCTTCGTCGCGCACGTCGCCCTTGATGAAGTCGAACTGCGGGTTCGCGCAGAGGTGATACAGCCCTTGCCCTGGGCCGTACATGAGGTTGTCGAGTGCGGTGACCGCGTACCCGCCGGCGAGCAAGTGCTCGCACGCGATGCTGCCGAGGTAACCAAGCCCGCCGGTCACGAGGACGCGCTGCGCCATCATGGTGCCCTGAAGAGAATCCGTTCCGTGATCGAGAAGTGTAGTTGTGCGGTTCGGCGCGAATCAAGCCCACTTCGCGCCGCGCGCGGATTTCCGGTTGCCTCTTGCCCCTCGCGCGCCGTTCCGGCATCCTGCACTGCATCCCGCCGCACACCGCTCGCCCGGATCTTCCTCCATGAGCCTGCCCGCCGTCACGTCTCGCGGTCGCAACCTGGCGCTCGTCGCCGCCCTGCTCGGGTGGATGTTCGACGGGATGGAGATGGGCCTGTTCCCGCTCGTCGGGCGCGACGCGCTGAAGGAACTGCTCCCGCCGGACACCGACAAGGAAACGGCGGACAAGTGGTACGGGATCGTGCTCGCGTGTTTCCTCGTCGGCGCGGCGACCGGCGGCGTGCTGTTCGGCTGGCTCGGTGACAAGATCGGTCGGGTTCGTGCGATGACCGTGAGCATCCTGATGTACTCGCTCTGTAGCGGGCTGTCGGCCGCGTCGCAAAGTCCAGAGCAGCTCGCGGTGCTGCGGTTCCTCGGCGCGCTGGGCATGGGCGGCGAGTGGGCGCTCGGCGTGGCGCTCGTCATGGAACTGTGGCCGGGCGCGTCGCGGGCACTCATGGCCGGGTTGATCGGCGCGTTCGGGAACCTCGGCTACCTGATTTGTGGCGGAATCGCGCTCGGCTTGAACCGCATGGCGCCGGGGCAGATGCACGACTGGCTCGCCGGTTCGGGGCTGCCGCAAGACTGGGCCGCCGCGCTCACCGCGAACGGCTACTGGCGGCTGTTGATGCTCGTCGGCGCGCTGCCGGCGTTCCTGACGATGCTCATCCGGTTGTTCGTGCCGGAGTCCGACAAGTGGGAGCGCGAAAAGGAAGCCGGAAAGGCGTCGTACTGGTCCGAGCGCGACCTGCTCGGCGTCCTCGTCGGGTGTGCCGCCGCGTGCGGGGTCATTGCGCTGTGGGCGGTTCCCAAGGAGAAGCTCGATCTGTGGATTCGCCTGTTGGGGTCGCTCGTCGGGCTGATCGTGGTGGTGATCGGCTACCTGTACCCGGCGCGCGGATATCTGGCGCGGAGCGGGCTATCGGCCGAGGCGCGCAGTCTCACACTCGGGCGGATGCTTCTGGGCGCGGGATTGAGTGGCGTGGCACTGCTGGGCACCTGGGCCGGGTTGATGTGGATGTACCTGTGGGTGAACGACCTCGACAGCGCGGTTGCGCCGCCGGTGCGGCGCGCGTGGCTTCAAATTGCCTCGTCGATCGGCGCGGTGATCGGGTGCGTGGTCGGCGCGCTGTTGTGCGCCCCGCTGGGCCGGCGCCCGGTGTACGCGGCGCTGTGTTTCCTGTCGCTGGTCGCGATGGTCGCGTTCTACCAGCAGGGCCGCTTCTATGAGGGCGGCAAGCCGCCGTACGGCGCCGCGTTCGTGGTGTTCGCCGGCGTGCTCGGCATGATCTCGGCGTCATTCTACGGGTGGCTGCCGCTGTACCTGCCGGAACTCTTCCCGACGGCGGTGCGCGCGACCGGGCAGGGGTTCGGGTTCAACTTCGGGCGGATCATCGCCGCCGCCGGCAACTTGCAAATGGCCAACCTGCTCGCCGCGTTCAACAAGGACTACTCCCAGGCGTGCGCGGTGGTCGCCGGGGTGTACGTCGTGGGGCTGATCCTCATCACGTTCGCACCCGAGACGAAGGGGAAGCCGCTCCCGGAATAGAACCGGAGGGGTCTACGCGGCGGGTTGCACCCGCTGCTCGACGCACGTCCGCGAGTAGGTCGATTCCAACTCGACCGGCAGACACAGTCCGCCCCGCAGCCACAGGGGGAGTGTGGGCAAGGGCTGGCCGACCGCGATCGTTTCGCGCCAGATGTCCAGAACGGTGGTTCCGTCGCGCTCGACGGGCCGATACGACGAACCGCTCAGTGCCGGCCCCGGCCCCGGGTCGCTGACGCCTAACCGCAACAGTAACTCGCGGTGGAGGTCTGCGAACCGCTCGGTCACCACGTCCACCAGGACAAGCCCGACACCCGCCTGGAGGTAGGCGGCGCACTTCGACACCAGCGCGTCCCGGTGCGACTGCCGGTCCTTGTTGGCCGGGCTAACCAGTTCGATCGCACCGGCCAGTTGGGGACCGCCCGACCGGCTGAAGATCCCGATTTCGACCACGGCCCCCGGGAGTTCCAGCGGCAGACTGGCGTGCGGTGGCGACGCGACCCAGCTCGCGGGTGGAGCGCCCGCGCCCGGTTCTTCAAACGCGGCCACGTCGATTTCCACCCCGAACTGGACGTTGGCTTCGGCAAAGTATCCGGCCGGGAGCAGCGCGTTGAGACTCGACGACAGGTAGGTGGCCCAGGAGTTATGGAACGAGTGCCAGTGCCGCCGCTCGCTCAGCGGGGGGTGGAAGTGATCCAGGAGTGGCATGAGGTGACCTCGCAACGGAGTTCCGCACGTCCAGCATAACCGGTCGGATCGGCGGCGACCAGCGTTCGGCCGGCGGCTCATTTCTTTTCCGTTTTCGCGCGCGCCGCGGGCGGGAACGTCGTCTGGTGTGGTGGAGGACGCATGAGCGACACCGACACCGCCCTGGTCGTGCGCGCTCGGGACGGCGACCGAGCCGCGTTCGAGGAACTCGTGCGCCGGACGTCCCGGCTCGTGTACGCGCGCCTGTACCTCGACGCCGGGAAGGTCGATCGGGTCGAAGACCTGTTGCAGGAGACGTTCCTGCTCGCGTTCCGCTCGCTCCACAAGCTCGATGTCGCCACCGGGTTCCGCCCCTGGCTCCTGGCCATCGCGCACAACGTCCTCATCGATGACGCCCGCCGCGCCGCGCGGCAGAAGCGCACAACCCCGGGCGCCGAATCCAGTTTGGCGCAGGTGGTGTCGCCCGACCCGCCGCCGGACGAGGCCGCGGAGCGCGCGGAGTTACGCCAGCGGGTGCTGGCCGTGTTGCGCTCGTTGCCGACGGAGTACCAGTTACCGCTCACGCTGCGGTACATCGCCGGGGCCGATTACGACAGCATCGGCGAACAGCTCGGGTTGTCCAACGGCTCGCTGCGGGGATTGCTGCATCGCGGGCTGAAGCTGTTCCGCGACCGGCTGCCGCCCGATTTGGCCGCGGAATTTCGGGGGTAGCGCGTTGATATTGATGTTTTCAGCCCGAAGGGCTGTTGGTTCTTCGGCCTGAAGGGCCGGGACAACGTAGCCCGGGGCAACGCCCCGGTTAGGTGAGGTATTGGTTTTTGAGGCCTGAAGGGCCGGGACATCTTGGCTCGGCGTATCGCAGCCCTTCAGGCTGCAAGACCAATACGCATTCGTACCCGGGGCGTTGCCCCGGGCTACGTTGTCCCGGCCCTTCAGGCCGAAGAACCAAAGACACGATTGCGATGACCGAGGAAACCATGTCCGAACATGCGTGGGTTCAGGAACACGTTGCCGCGTACCTCGCCGGCGGCCTCGACGCTCAGGAAGCAGAGCGCCTCGAAGCCCACGCCCGCGATTGCTCCGCGTGCGGCGCCGCGCTGGCCGACGCCCGACGGCTCGACGACTGCCTGAGCAATCTGTTCGTCAGCGCCCGCCCCGCGCTCGCGCTGGAAGACCGGGCCGTTGGGCGGTTGCGGACCGCGCCGCCGGCGTGGCGCCTGATGTCGGGCCGCCGCGCGAAGTGGGCGATGGCCGTCGCCGCGGTGCTGCTCCTCGGCGTCCTCGGCGCGGGCGCAGGCTCGCTGACCTCTCGTCACGGCCCTTTGATGCCCGGGGGGCCAATGGCTGATCCCGCTGCCGGCGGTGAGTATTATTTGGCCCAAGAAGGAATGGCACGGACATACCACAGACGGGCCGAAGTTTCCGAAAAGACCCCACCGGGGCTTGATAGTAACCGCGAATCGTACCGGGCGGATCTCGTAAGAAGCGCCATGATAGGTTTAGACATGATCGAGAGCGATAAAATCGGGCAGCCGAACTCGCCCGACGCTGAGACCGCGTGGGCGATGAAGGGGCTCGCGGACAGTGCGAGACCCGGCCGTGCGGTAGGCCCTTTAGTCGCTCCGCTGATTGTGCCCCCGAACTACTCATCGGCCCCGCGGTTCGATCCGACCGCGATCAGGCCGGCGGCGACCGAGCCGTTCAAAGCGCCCAATCCCAAAGCGGACCCCGATGGCAAAGCGGACCCCGAGAGACAGCAACCAAAAGGGCCGGCTGATCCGAAGACCGCCGGAACGAAAAGCCCGGAGCCGAACCCCGAACCCACGCGGCGGATCGTCATCCGGTCCGGTGACATGGAGTTCGAAGTCGAGTCGTTCGACGGGGCCATCGCCACCGTCACCAAGCTCGTTCTCGACATCAGGGGGGCGTTCGTCAGCACCGTCAACAGCGACAAGCTGCCCAACGGAAAGGTGAAGGGGTCGATCACCGTTCGCGTTCCGCCGGAGCAACTCGACGGGCTGGTACTCGACCTGCGCCGCGAACTCGCCAAGGGCGGCGAACTGAAGGGCGTCAAGCTCTCCAGTCAGGACGTGACGAAGATGTACACCGACCTCGAAAGCCGGCTGAAGGCCGCCCGCACGATGGAACAGCGGCTCCTTCAGATCATCAAGGAGGGCAAGGGCGAGATCAAACAGCTCCTCGAAGCCGAAAAGGAACTCGGCATCTGGCGAACCAAGATCGAGGAGACCGAGGGCGAAATCCGCTACTACTCGAACCTCGCGGCGTTCAGCACGCTGACGATCACCCTGAGCGAGAAGGAAATCCGCGCCGCGGCGGCGATCACCGAGCGCGAGCGGGTGCAGGCCGGGGTCGAGGTCGAGGACGTGGACAAGGCGTATCAGCAGGTTCTCGCCGCGGTGGTGGAGGCGAAGGGGCGGATCACGAAATCGGAAATGAAGCAACTGTCGGCCGGGCAGTTCAACGCGACGTTCCACTTCGAGGTCGCGGCCGAGGCCAGCGGCCCGATCCGCGACCGGTTGCGGATGCTCGGCCGCGTCGCGAGGCTGGAAATCGACCGCAGCACACACACCGAGGGCGGCACGCTCCCCAGCGACGCCAAGCCGAAGCGCGGCGACACGATCTTCCTCGTGCAGATTTACAACCTCGCCAACGTTGCCCCGCGCGAAACGACCGCCCTTCAGGTGGCGGTGCCCGATGTGCCCGCAGCATACCAGGCGCTCCGGGATGTCGTCGCCAAGACGACCGGGCGCGTGCTGGTCGCCCAACTGAACGAAACGGACCGGCAGAACATCACCGCGGAGTTCGACTTCGAGGTTCGGCGCACGGAAGAGGGCGCGGTGCGGGCCGCGCTCGACGCCGCCGGCGAGGTACTCGCGCGTCAGGTTGTCCGCGCGGCCGAGAGCGACAGCGTGACCGATACGAAAGTGATGTACAAGGTGACACTGCTGTCCGCGAACCGGCTCCGGCCGCGCGAAACGACGACGATGGCGGTCGAAGTGGCCGATGTCGATGGCACTGCGACCGTGTTCGGGGCGCTCGTGGCCGAGGTGAAGGGCCGGCAGGTGGACGCGAAGCTCGACCGCGACGGCGGCAAGGCGACCGCGCGGCTCGTGTTCGAGGTGCCGCTCGCCGCCGCCGCGGGGTTGGTGGAGCGGTTCAAATCGTCGGGCACGGTGCGGTTGTCGCAATCGACCCGCGACCCGCAGGCGACCGAGGGGAAGTACGCAACCGCCCGGCTTCACGTGACGGTGACGAACGTCGAGGCGATCGTGCCGGAGGGCACCGGACTGTGGCCGAAGGTGCGTCAGGGGCTGTCGATCAGCGCGTCGGTGCTGCTCACGTCGGTGACGTGGTTGGTGTTCGGGTTGTGTGTGGTGTTGCCGTGGGCGGTGATCGGGTTCGGCGGTTACCGCGTCGTCCGGCGCTTCGTGCAACCGGTCGCGCCGGCGGTGGTTGTGGCCCCGGCGCCAACGGTGGTGGTAGCTCCGACCCCGACGTCGCCGGCCGCACCGACAACACCGCCAGCGGTGTGAGCAAGGCGAAGACCCCTCACCCACTTGGGTGAGGGGTCTTCGCTCTTGGGTATATCACCGCTGTTCCGGTCGGCGCTTCGCGGTATCATCGGCTGAACCCGTTCCCGCACTCAGGAGGTTCTCCCGATGATCCCCATTCGGCGCGTACTCGCCTCCGTATTGACGGCCCTCGCCATGATCGCGATGCCCCCGACCGCCCCCGCGAAAGACCCGCTGGTGTTCGTCACCGAGTTCGCCGCCGGCGACAAGGGCGGCATCCGCGCGTACGAGTTCGATTCCAAGCAGGGCAAACTCAAGCCGCTTCACCGCACAACCGGGGTCGAACACCCGTTCTTCCTCGCGCTGTCGCCCGACAAGAAGTTCCTGTACTCGATCCACGCCAAGGAGTTCAGCGGAAAGGAAAACGAACACGTCGCGGCCTACGAACTCGTCGGGCGCACCGGCGAACTGAAACTCCTCAACCGGCAGTCGGCCAAGGGCACCGCGGCGTGCTACCTCGACGTCGATCGGACCGGCAAGGCCGTACTGGTGGCGAACTACACGTCGGGCAGCGTGGCCTCGCTGCCGATCAAGGCCGACGGATCGCTCGGCGCGAAGGCGTCGTTCTTCCAACACAAGGGATCGAGCGTCAACCCGCAGCGACAGAAGGAACCGCACGCGCACTGCATTGTGGTTAGCCCGGACAACAAGTACGCCTTCGCCGCGGACCTCGGAACCGACCAGATTCTCTGTTACAAGCTCGACCCGGCCACCGCGAAGCTGACGGCGAACGACCCGCCGTTCGCGAAGTCACCCGCCGGCGCCGGGCCGCGGCACCTGACGTTCCACCCCAGCGGCAAGCGCGTCTACGTCATCAACGAGCTGCTGAACTCGGTCACGACGTTCGATTACGACGCGGGTTCGGGCAAGTTGACCGAGACGCAGACGATTTCGACGCTGCCGAACGACTTCAAGGGCACGAGCTACTGCGCCGACGTGAAGATCACCCCGGACGGGAAGTTTCTGTACGGCACCAACCGCGGGCACGACAGCATCGCGTGTTACAGCATCGGCGCGGACGGGAAGCTGGCGCTCGTCGCTATCGAACCGAGTTTGGGGAAAGGTCCGCAAAACCTCGCGATCACGCCGGACGGGGCGTGGTTGATCTGCGCGAACATGCCGGGGAACACCGTTGCGGTGTTCGCGATCGACGCCAAATCCGGCCGACTGAAGTCCGCCGGCGAACCGATTCAGCAGACGAGTCCGTCGTGCGTGATGTTGGTGCCGTAGTCCAGGGGACAGGGGCTGTGGTTTTCGCCCCAACGGGGCGAAGGCGAAAACAACAGCTCCTGTCTCCTGCCTCCTGCTTCCTGCCTCCTGAATCCTGTCCCCGTTCGCCACAACCGACATAACCCGCCGGGACGCGCCGCGACTCGTCGTTTGCGCCACCAGTTCGTCCTTGCACAAGCCCCCAAAGTTCGCTAACTTACTCAATCATTCTCTTCCGACTTTTCGGAGCCTTCCGCCGTTCCGGCGGTGCCTTCGATTCACCCGCGGCGCTCCTTGCGCCAAACGGGTTGTGAGAGGGCGTCCCACCGCGAGGATCACTCCATGAAACGTCCGCTGCGAATCGCGCTCGGGCTGTTGGCCGTCGCGGCCATCGGCCACATGATGTCCGCGCCGTCCCGCGGGCAGCCGCCGGACGGCCCCGACTTCCCGTTCCCGCCCGGCATGGGCCGCCCGGACCCGATGCTGGCCGAGTTCCAGAGCATCTCCAAGACCGCCAAGACCCAGGAGGGGCTGTTCAAGCTCTACCAGAAGGACGAGCGGGTTTACGCGGAACTGCTCCCGCACCACTTCGGCAAGAACCTGCTCGTGCCGATCGCGGTCGCCAAGGGCGCCGGGGTGGGCGGCATGACCCTCAACTTCGAGGAACAGTGGGTCGTGTACTTCAAGCGGGTCGGCAACCAGGTCCACCTGATCCGCCGGAACGTTCACTACAAGGCCCGGCCCGGCAGCCCGACCGCCCGCGCGGTGGACATCACGTACGCCGACTCGGTCCTCCAGTCGATCCGCATCGCGGCCATCAACCAGATGACCCAGGGCGTACTCATCAACCTCAACGACATCTTCATGAGCGACTTCGGCGAACTGGGCATCGGCCGGTTCGACCCGTCGCGCAGCGTCTGGCACAAGGTCAAGGCGTTCCCGAAGAACCTCGAACTCCAGGTGCAGGCGACTTACGCCACCGGCGGGTTCGGCGGGCTGGACGGCGTGATCGATAACCGCGGGACGACGGTCGTCGTTCACTACGGCCTCGTCGAACTGCCCGACGGCGGCTACAGCCCGCGGGTCGCCGACGACCGCGTCGGGCACTTCGTCACCGCGGTGAAGGACTTCTCCAGCACCAGCAAGGACACCGCGTTCGTCCGGTACGCGAACCGGTGGCGCCTGGAGCCGTCCGAACCGATCACCCCGGGCAAACTGGTCGTGCCGAAGCGGAGCATCAAGTTCTACATCGAGAAGACCGTTCCGCACGAGTACCGGGCGGCCGTCGCCGACGGCATCCTGGAGTGGAACAAGGCGTTCGAGAAGATCGGGTTCCGCAACGCGATCGAGGTCGTGCAGCAGCGCGACGACGAGGAGTTCGACCCCGAGGACATGAACTTCAACACGTTCCGCTGGATCACCACCGACCAGGCGTTCGCCATCGGGCCGTCGCGGGCCAACCCGCTGACCGGGGAGATTCTGGACGCCGACATCCTCTTCGACGCCGACTTCGTCCGCTACTGGAAGCACGAGCGGCAGATCCTCAGCGCCAACGGCCGGGCGTTCGAGCCGGTCAGCCCGATCCAGGCGATGGACAGCGGCTGGGGGCTAAACCACGAGCTGTTGACCCGCTCGGCCGGGTGGAACGACCGCACCCGCGGCGCCGGGATCGACCCGCGGCTCTCGGCGATTCGCCAGGGCGTGTGCCAGTGCGGCAGCCACACCAAGATGGAACTCGGGATGGCGTCGCTGGCCCTCGGCGCGCTCGACCTCGCCGACGAACCGAAGAAGCCCAAGGACAAGGACGGCAAGGACGGCAAGGACGGCAAGGACGCGAAGAAGGACGACGCCAAGAAGGACGACGCGAAGGGCAAGGAGCGCGACAAGGAGATGGAGGTCCTGTTGAACCAGGCGATCAAGCACGTGGTGATGCACGAGGTCGGACACACGCTCGGGCTGCGCCACAACTTCAAGGCCAGCACGATGCTGACCGCGGCCCAGTTGCACGACACCAAGATCACCCGCGAGCGCGGGCTGGTCGGGTCGGTGATGGACTACAGCCCGGTGAACCTGGCCCCCAAGGGCGTCAAGCAGGGCGACTATTTCAGCACGACCCTCGGGCCGTACGACTACTGGGCCATCGAGTACGCGTACAAGCCGAACGCGAGCGACGACGAGCTGAAGAAGATCGCCGCCAAGGGCGCCTCGACCCCGGGCCTGGACTACGGGACCGACGAGGACACGTTCCTGACCGCCGACCCGCTCACCAACCGGTTCGACCTGGGCGACGACGTGCTCGCCTACGCCCGCGCGCGGATGCTGACGACCGAGGAACTACTCAAGACGCTGGCGGCCCGCGCGGTCGATGACGGGGAAGGGCACCAGCGGGCGCGGGTGGCGTTCACGATGCTCCTGGCCCAGTACGGCAACGGGGCGTACCTGATGTCGAAGTACGTGGGCGGCGAGTACGCGCACCGCGACCACCGCGGCGACGCCAAGGCCCGCGACCCGCTCGTGCCGGTGGACCCGGCCAAGCAGCGGGAGGCGCTGAAGTTCCTCCAGGAACACGTGTTCACCGACAAGCCCTTCGACTTCCCGCCGGACCTGCTCCGCAAACTGGCCGTGGAGCGGTGGTTGCACTGGGGATCGGACTACGCCTCCACCGACTTCCCGATCTACGACCGCGTGCTGGGCATCCAGCGGCTGGCGCTCAACCAGCTGCTCAGCGCCCAGACGCTCCAGCGGATCCAGGCGAACGGCCTGAAGGTTGACAAGGGCGCCAGGCCGGTGACCGTCGCCGAGGTGTTCCGCAGCACGACCGACGCGATCTGGGCCGACGTGCCGGTGGCGGCGGGCAAGGACAAGGCGCTGGCGTCCTCGACGCTCCGCCGGAACCTGCAGCGGGAGCACCTGAAGAAGCTCACGGCGCTGGTGCTGGGCGACAAGCCGCAGACCGGGTTCTTTATGATGTTCGGGCCGGAGATGTTCGAGGGCCGCAGCTCGGCCGTTCCGCCGGACGCGCGGAGCCTCGCGCGCTACCACCTGCGCGAGATCGGCAAGCGGATCGACACCGCGCTGGCCAACCACGCGGCCAACGGCGACGAGACCCTCGCGGCGCACCTGGAGGAGTGCAAGGAGCGGATCGCCAAGGTGCTGGCCGCCTCGATGCAGACGAACGACTGACGCCGCAGCAGTCAAAGTAGTAGGCACACGCCGTGTGCCGTCGCGACACCCCAAGTGAAGCGACGGCACACCGCCTTTGCCTACAACATTTAAAATACCCCCCGAAACCGGTTCGCCCCGTGAGGTTTTACGGCGTACACTGGTATTACTCTCCCACCTGCCCGCGGTCCTTCCCGCGCCGATCATCCAGGGCCGATACATGCGATGGTTCCTCGCGCTGGGCGCCCTCTCCATCTGCGCCCCGGCGTTCGCCGCCGACCCGCCGGCGAAACCGACCGCCGCACAGCTCGAATACTTTGAGACGAAGGTGCGCCCGCTCCTGGCCGACCACTGCTATTCGTGCCACGGCACGAAGAAGCAGTCCGCCGGCTTGCGCTTCGACACGATCGCCGGCCTCAAAGCCGGGGCCGACGACGGGCCGGTGATCGTCGCCGGCGACCCCGCCAAGAGCCGACTCATCAAGTCGGTGAAGCGCGAGGGCGACTACCCGATGCCGCCCAAGGCGCCGCTCCCGGCCGAGGCCGTCGCGGTGCTCTCGGAGTGGGTGAAGGCCGGAGCCGCGATCCCCGACGACGCCACGAAAGCTGCGGCGGCTGACCCCAAGAAGCACTGGGCGTACCAGCCTGTGAAACTCCCACAGGTGCCGGCCGTTAGCCGCGACCCGAAGGCGAGCGCGAACGAAATCGACGCCTTCGTTCTGGCGAAACTGGCGGAGAAAGGGCTATCGCTTGCGCCGCGGGCCGACCGCCGCACGCTCATTCGGCGCGTGTACTACGACCTCATCGGCCTCCCGCCGACCGCCGAGGAAGTGGAAGCGTTCACGAAGGACGAATCGCCCGACGCATACGAGAAGTTGATCGACAGGTTGCTCGCATCACCCCAGTACGGCGAGCGCTGGGGTCGGTACTGGCTC
>CAZBXY010000143.1:0-18865 GCA_964495365.1 uncultured Frigoriglobus sp.
CTCGCCCCGCACCGCCTCGCTGACGAGGTAGCGCGCCGAACCCGCGACATAAAGGATGGTCGGGTGGAACTGCATGAACTCCATGTCGCGGAGCTCGGCCCCGGCGCGGTACGCGGCGGCCATCCCGTCGCCGGTCGCCACCGGGGGGTTGGTCGTCTCGCGGTACACGATCCCGCACCCGCCGGACGCCAGAATCACCTGTTTCGCCCAGATCAGGAACTTGCCCGCCCCGTTGCGCGCGACCACGGCCCCGCAGCACGCGCCGTCGTGCGTCAACAGGTCGATGGTAAACGTGTCGTCCCAGATGCGGACGTTCGGCCGGGTGCGGGCGTGGGCGATGGTGGCCCGCATCATCTCGAAGCCGGTCGAGTCGCCGAGCGCGTGAACGATGCGACGGTGACTGTGCCCGCCCTCGCGGGTGAGGGCGAGCTGGCCGTTCTCCTCGTCGAACTTCGTGCCGAACTCGATCAGCTTCTCGATCTGCTGGGGGGCCTCGTGGACGACCATCTCCACCACCGCGCGGTCGCACAGCCCGTCGCCGGCAATGAGGGTGTCCTCGGTGTGGTTGTCGAACGAGTCCTCCGGGGCGCGCACGCCCGCGATCCCGCCCTGCGCGTAGGAGCTGTTGCTCTCGGTCACCCGGTCCTTCGTGACGACCAGAACCGACAGGTCGGACGGGACCTCGAGCGCGGCCCGCAGCCCGGCGATCCCGGCCCCGATGACGAGCACGTCGGTAAAGCGGTGGAACGTGTCGCGGGCGTCGAACGAGACCAGGTAGCGGTTGGCGGCGGACATGGACGGACCCAGGGAGGGGAGTTTCCGTCAACGTAGGGGGCGGGAGGGGAAGTGGTTAGCTCGCAAAGCCGGTCGCCGTTAGCCGCAAGCCGAAGGTGCGCAACACCAACGCGTCGGTCGGCCCCTACGTTGTGCGCGCGCCTTCGACTTGCGGCTAACTTCACAAAACACGCGAAGGGCTTGCTGGCGTTCTTGAGGTGCGGGCGGTTCGGGGCGAGACCCGCTTCAGCGGATCACAACGAACGAAGGCTACGACTTCGGAACCTGGGCGGCAATCTTCGCGGCCCGCTCGACGCGCTCCTTGATCTGGGGTTCGGGGTCGTCCTCATAAAGTTCGGTCACGGTGCGGCACCGGTTCCGCAGGTCGCGCTGCTTGACCCGGTCGTCGGGGTCTCGTTTGAGCGCCTCGGCGTCTTTCTCGATGGCCTCCAGTTCCTTGTCGAGCATCTGGACCCGCGGGCCGAACGGGTCCGGGCCGGCGCGGTTCATCGTCAATTTCATCTGACTGGCCAGCAGGTACCACATCCGCCGGTCCGGCTCCTTCTCGGTGATCTCGATGAGCTTGTCACACGCCTGCACCGCCTTGTCGGGGTCGCCGAGCTTGCGCAGCCGCAGCGCGCGGATCGCGAGCGATTCGGGGTTCGTGAAGTCCGTCTTCAGCGGCAGGTCGTTGTTCCGGTGGTCCTCGATCTTCCGCTCCAGTTTGGCCGGTTCGGTTTTCGCGGTCGCGAGGTCGGCGAGCCGCTTGTCGGCCACCCACCCCCACCGCGCCCGGGCGAGCACCTTCCCGTCGGTCGTGTACCGCAGTTTCGCCTCGTCGGGGAACCGCCCCTTGACGCGGGCCCACAGGCGCTCGGCCTCGTCCAGTTTGCCGTCGCGCTCGGCCTCCATCGCCTTCCACGCGGCGTCGAAGGCCTCCGCGTCGTCCTCGGAGTCCGGCTTGTCCTTCTTGGAGACGAACCGGTTGGTGAGCTGTTTCTCGCGCTCGCGGACCCGCGATTCGCGGTAGACCTGGGCCGCCTTGTCTACCAGTTCGCCGCCGCCCTCGCCGTGGGCGTCGAGGAACCGCTCCGCGGCCTCGGCCTTGGCTTCGGGCGTCTCGGCCCGCTCGATCGCGGCGAACATCTTTTCCGCCGACGCCGGCCGCACGCCGAGGTAGATGCCGACCGCGATCGTGGCCAGCACCGCCAGGATGCCGACCGCGTGGAGCCACTTCTGCTGCAACAGCGGCACCGGGGCGTGCTTCTTTTTCCGCTTCTTGGTGCCCTTGAGCGCGCGGGCCGCCTCCTTGTCGGCCTCGCTCATCCGGTCGCCAGCGAGGTTCGTCGGCTTGGCGGTGCGGGCGCTGGCGGCGATCAGCCCGGCGCTCTTGCGGGCCTGGAAGTCGTCCTCCACCTCCTGCAACATCCTCGCGACCCACGCCGCGTCGATCGGGCGCTCGTCCTTCTCCTTCTCCATCAACTGAAGGATGACCGCCTCGAACTTCGGCGGCAGCCCGGGCACCAGTTTGCCGATCCGCGGGGCCCGCTCGTTGACGTGCTTGAGGAACATCTCGACCGTGGTCTCGGCCGTGAACGGCTTGCGCCCGGTGAGCAGTTCAAAAAACACGATCCCGAGCGAGTACAGGTCCGACTTGTTCGACAGGTTTCGGTCCCCCTTGCACTGCTCCGGCGACATGTACGCGGCCGTGCCGATCGTGCTGTTCGCGCCGGTGAGCGCGGTCACGTCGGTGTCTTTGGCGATCCCGAAGTCGGTCAGCTTCAGCACCCCCTCGGTGGTAATCATCAGGTTCGACGGCTTCAGGTCGCGGTGGATGATGCCCTTGTCGTGCGCGTACTGGAGCGCCTCGCAGAGCTGCTTGCCGTAGGCGAGTACCTCTTCCCAACTGATCTTTCCGCGGCGCGCGAGGACGCGGTCGAGGGCCTCGCCGTCGATGAACTCCATCGCGATGTACGGGTTCTGCTTGTTGATCTTGCCGTGCGCGATGAGCCGGACGATGTGATCGTGCTTCAGTTGCTTGAGGATGTTCGCTTCCCGCTCGAAGCGGGCCATCGCCCCTTCGTTGCCGATCAAGCCCAGCGCGACCACTTTCAGCGCCACCGGGATGAATTTCCCCTCGCGGCGCTCGAACTTGGCGCGATAAACGGTGCCCATGGCCCCGCTGCCGAGTTCCTTCTCGATCTCGAACGGGCCTATCTTCTGACCGACCCGCATGGCGCCACCCCCGTACCCGTATCCGACCGACGCCGGCATTGTACCTCTTTTTACCGTTACTTGCTCGGGTTTTCGGTTCGTAGTGACCGGCTTCAGCCGGTCGGCACGCGCAGCGTGCCCGCGTTCCACAGCGGTTTGAAAGTTCCGCACACGCCCCGGCGCCGCGGCGCGGCGGACCGGCTTCAGCCGGTCACTACGAACACCCACGCCGCTTCGTAACACGTGTGACTCCCGCACAATCCAGCTGGGCGTGTGGGGCGTCTAAGGGGTATAATTCCTGTCGGCACGGCGGACGACCGCCGCCCCCTTGAGGTCGATTCATGGCCGCTGTTGTGGAACCGAAGGACACCGCCGCGAAGCACAACTCGCAGGTGGACGAGCAGATCGCCCAGGCGACCAGCCGCATCCGCACCCACGACCTGGCGTTCGGCGGGCTGGCCCTGGCCGCGCTCGCACTCGTGTACGCGACCGCGATGATCGTACTCGACCGCTACCTGAACCTCCCGGAGTGGGTGCGGCAGGTGGCCCTGGTCGGGTTCGGCGCGCTGTTCGCCGGCACCGCGTACCTCACCCTCCTTAGCCCGCTCCGCAAGCGGATCAACCCGCTGTACGCGGCCAAAAAAGTCGAAGGCACGATCGACGATCCGAAGAACAGCGTGACCGGTTACGTGGACGCCCGCGAGAAGGGCGACCTGAACGCCACCGTGAAGGCCGCGCTGGCCAGCCGGGCCGCGAAGGCGGCGGCTGAGGCCGACGTGAACCGGGCCGTCGATCACCGCAGCCTGATCTGGCTCGGCGGGGTCGCGATCGCGTTCCTTCTGACGCTCATCGTCCTGTTCTTCGTGTTCCGCCCGTCGCAGTTCGCCTCGCTCGTCAGTCGCACGTTCGTCCCGTTCACGGCGCGGCCAATCGAGACCCGCACGAAGCTCACTCTCGTCAAACCCGACCCGGCCGAACCGACCATCACCGTCGGCCAGTCGGTCACGGTCGCGGTGTTCGTCGAAGGGAAGGTGCCGAAGGCCGAAGCCCCGGACCGCGTGCGGTTGCTCGTCCGGCACAACCCGGCCGACCCGAACTACGACGAACTGCCGATGACCCAGGGCGACACCTCGCGCGACTGGGAACTGCGCGTCCCCGATTACCTCGTGCAGAACGGGTTCTGGTACAAGGTCGCCGGCGGCGACTATGTCACCCCGGAGTACAAGGTCACGGTGCGCTCGCTGCCGATGTTCGCGAGCTTCCGGGCGACTTACGAATACCCCAAGTACCTGCGCCGGCCGAACGACACCACCGACGACCCGGTTCTGAAGGGCTATCGCGGCACGACCGTGACTCTCGTCGCGAAAACCAACCGCGACGTGCGCGACGGCCTCATGGAGATCGCCCCGGGCAACCTGCGGGTGGTGGGCACCCCGGTGCCGGGCCAACCCGACAGCGTGCAGTTCGTGTTCAAGCTCGGCGAGAGCGGCAAGTACAAGCTCAACTTCACCGCGACCAACGGCGAGCGCACGATCGACCCGTTCCAGGGCGTGATTACGGTCGAATCCGACAACGCGCCGCAGATCGTCATCAACAAGCCGGAGGACGACGAGACCACCGAGCCGGCCAACGGGCAAGTGAAGATCGACGGCAAAGTGGGAGACGATTTCGGCATCGACACCGTGACGCTGAAGATGAAGGTCGTCGCCCCGGTCGAGATCCCGCTGCCGGACAAGCCGTACCTCAACGGCAAGAGCGCGTCGTTCCGCCGCGACAAGGACAAGACATACCCGACCGACCTCGACTACAAGGACTCGATCGACCTCGCGGGGCTGAAGAAGGCCGCCGGCGGGGTGCCGGTCGAACTCAAGCCGGACATGGTGATCGAGTACTGGCTGGAGGCGACCGACAACTGCACCGAGCCGAAACCGAACGTCGGGGCGTCGAAGCCGAAGCGCGTGCGGCTGACCCCGCCGAAGGTCGAGCCGATGGAGCAGAAGAACCTCGACGAGCAGAAGCAGAACCGCAAGACCGAGGAGAAGAAGCACAACGACGACCAGCAGAAGAAGCTCGATAACGAGAAGCGGGAGCCGAAGAAGGGCGAACAGCAGGGCAAGAAGGACGATGCCCAGCCCGAGCCGAAAGCCGGCGACAAGGGCGACGGGAATAAGGACGATGCGCCGCCGAAGCCGATGGGCGGGATGCCCGAGAACCCGCCGCAAGCGCCGATGCCGGGCGACAAGGGCGACAACCCGCCCCCCAAGAAGGACGGGATGCCGGACGCCGCGCCGGGCATGGGGGACCCCATGAAGAACGACACCAAGCAGCCCGACGCGAAGACCGACCCCAAGGGCGGCCCGAAGAACAACACGGACAAGGACATCGACAAGACCGCGAAGGAAGTTCAGGACGACGTCAACCGCGAGAACCAGGACGGCGGGAGGGGCAAGCCCAACCCCGCGCCGCCGGAGAAGGACCGCACCGACCCCGCGCAGTCCAAGCCGCAGCCGAAGGACGGCGGCACGGCCGGGATGAACGATCCGATGAACGATCCTTCGGCCCCGAAGCCCGAACCGAAGCAGCCGAAGAGTGACCCCGCGAACCCGATGGGGAAGACCGACTCCGCGCCTTCGACCGCGAAGCCCGAGGGCGACTTGCAGAAGCCGCAAGACCCGTCCGAGCCGAAGCCGCAACCGAAGACCGACGGGAAGACCGAGAACCGCACTCCGCCGGCGGAGGCCCGCGGCGAGCCGGCCGGGATGCCCCCGGGCACCGACAAGCCCACACCCAAGGAACCGCAACCGGAACCGAAGGATCCGAACGCCAAGCAAGACCCGAACTCCGGTTCCTGCCCGAAGCCGTCCACCCAGAAGAAGGACGGCAGCTCCGGCGGCACGCCCGACGCGAAGTCCGACCCCGCGGCCGACGCCGGGTCGAAGTCCAAGCCGATGCAGGAGCCGACCCGCGGCGGCGAGAAGCCGCCCCAGCCGCAGCCGAAAGACCCGAACGCGAAGCAACCCGACGACAAGCCTGGCGCGCCGGACGCTGCGGGCGAGCCGAAACCGCAAAAGGGACCGCCGCCGGCCGACGCGAAGCCGCAGCCGAAGGACGGCGCCGCGCCGAAGGGTATGGACCCCGAAACGAAGCCGGCGCCCGGTGCCAACGACCCGACGATGAAGCCGAACGCCACTCCCGCGGCCGAATCGCGTCCCGATGAGCCGAAGAAGGACAACAAGGGCGACCCGATGGCGGGCGGCAAGCCCGTCGAGAAGGGGATGGAGAGGCCGCAGCCGCAGCCGAAAGACAAGGACGCCGCCGGCGGCAATCCAGCGCCGATGCCGAAGACGAAGATGGACGAGCAGCAGCGGAAGGAACTGGAACAGGCCGCAAAGGATCTCGCCGGGAACGACGAGTCAAAAAAGGCCGCGGCGCGCGAGAAGCTCGACAAGGCCATCGGCGAGCAGAATCGCAAAGAGATGGAGAAAATGGCCAACGACCTCAAGTCGCCGGACCCGAAGACGCGCGCCGACGCCGAGCAGAAGCTCAAGGACATGATGGAGAAGGCGGGCGACAAGAAGGACGACACGACTGCGGGCGGCGGCCCGAAGAAGGACGAGCCGAAGGAACTGACCCCGGAGCAAAAGAAGGAGATCGAACAGGCCCTTAACGACCTTCAGAACCCCGACCCGAAGAAGCAACAGGAGGCGCGGGAGAAACTCGACCGGATGGTCGGCCAGAAGAACCGCGAGGAAGCCGAGCAACTGATGAAGGATCTGAAGTCCGACGACCCGATGAAGCAGAAGGCCGCGCAGAAGAAGCTCGACGACATCAAGAAGCAGATGGACGACAAGGTCGGCGGCAAGGGCGGTAAGAACGACTCGAACGGCAAGGCGCCGACGCCGGAGGACATCAACGACCTCGCGAAGAAGGCGCAAGACCTTCAATCGAAGGACGAGGGCAAACAGAAGCAGGCGCAGAAGGATCTCGACGAGAAACTCGGCCGCGAGCAGCGCGAGAAGCTCGAAGAGATGATGAAGAACCAGAAGGCCGGCGACCCGATGGCGGACGAGAAGCTCAAGGAGCAACTGAAGGAGATGGCGAAGAACGCGCCGAAGAAGCCGAGCGACGACTTCAAGCCGATGGGTCCGGGGAGCAGCCCCGCCGCGAAGGGGCCGATGGAGGAGGACGCCGCGAACCGGCTCAAGGCTCTTGAGCTGATGCTCGACCGACTCCAGCAGGAGGAGTACCGCAAGCGGCTCCAGGAGCGGAAGGGGTGGACCGACGCCGAGATGAAGAAGTTCATGGAGGACGCCGAAAAGCACGTCGACGACCTGCGCAAGGAAGCGGAGAAGGAGCGCCTGCGCCCGGTCGCCCCGGGGCCGAAGGAGGCCGGCGCGCCGATCGGCCCTATCGGCGGCGACAAGGTCGATAACATGGGCGGCGCGAGTGGCGCGGCCACCGGCGGCGGAGTGACCACGCCGCCCCCGGGCTTCGACGGCACGAGGGACAAGTTCCAGAAAGCGCTGCCGAAGAAGCCGTAGGATCGGTTGTCTTTCTTGTCGTGCGGGCGGGACGTCCGCACCACAAGAAGACGGGAGGCTGCGCCTCCCGACCCGCTGAGCGGGTCACTACGAACATTCCACTGGACCCCTCATGTCACACTCCCCCCGCGCGGCCAGCGCCGCGGCGTTCGAGCGGGCCAGGCGCGTCATTCCCGGCGGGGTGAACAGTCCGGCCCGGGCGTTCGGCGCGGTCGGCGGCAGCCCGCTCTTTATCGGCCGCGCCGACGGCCCGTTCCTCTACGACCTCGACGGCCACCAGTACCTCGACTTCATCGGTTCATGGGGGCCGATGATCCTCGGGCACTGCCACCCCACGGTGGTGGAAGCCACAATCCGGGCACTCAAGAACGGGTCGAGCTACGGAGCGCCGTGCGAACTGGAGACGCAGCTCGCGGAGCTGGTGGTCGATGCGGTGCCGTCGGTCGAGATGGTTCGGTTCGTATCCAGCGGCACCGAAGCCACGATGAGCGCCATTCGCCTGGCCCGCGGGTTCACCGGGCGCGACCTGGTCGTGAAGTTCGCGGGGTGCTACCACGGGCACGTCGATTCGCTGCTCGTTTCGGCCGGTTCGAGCGCGCTGACGCTCGGGGTGCCGAACAGCCCCGGCGTCCCGGCCGGTTGCACGAACGACACGCGCGTTCTGCGCTACAACGACACGGCCGCACTCACGGACCTGTTCCGGGCACAGGGAGACCAGATCGCCGGCGTGATCCTGGAACCGATCGTCGGGAACATGGGCCTCGTGCCGCCGGCCCCGGAGTTCCGGCGCGAACTCCGGCGACTGACCGCGAAGCACGGCGTGCTGCTCATCTACGACGAGGTGATGACGGGCTTCCGGCTCGGGTACGGCGGCGCGCAGGTGCTGCTCGGCGACGCGCCGGACCTCAGTTGCTACGGGAAGATCATCGGCGGCGGTTACCCCGTTGGTGCCTACGGCGGGCGCGCCGACATCATGCGAAAGATCATGCCCGCCGGACCGGTGTTCCAGGCCGGAACGCTCTCGGGCAACCCGGTGGCGATGGCCGCCGGGATCGCGACCCTCGCCGAACTCAAGTCGAACCCGCCCTACGACCGGCTCGAACAGCAGAGCGCGCGGATCGGCGAGGGCCTGTTGAAAGCGGCCTCGGCCGCCGGCGTCGCGGTGCAGTTCAACCGCGTCGGGAGCATGTGGACGCTGTTCTTCACGGGCACCCCGGTGACCGATCTCGACACTGCGAAGACCAGCGACACGGCGAAGTTCGGCCGGTTCTTCTGGGAAATGATGGACCGCGGCGTGTACCTGCCGTGCAGCCAGTTCGAGGCCGCGTTCACCTGTGCCGCGATGACCGACGATCACATCGCCCAAACAATTCAGGCCGGCGCAAAAAGTCTTGCGGCCGTGGCGAACGGTTGACTCTTTGTGGGGTGGGCCTCCAGCCTGCCACGAGCCAGACTGCGGAGCCGGCGCAGCGGAACAGGCCAGGCCAGAGGCCCACACCACAAGGGAAACACGTACTACACTTGCTCACTCCACGTCTCTTCGCCCGTCTGGGAAACGCTCCATGAAAGCCCGCGCTGTCGTTCTGGTCGTCGGGGTCGTTGCGGTTCTGGGCCTCGGCGGGTACGCCGCGTGGCAAATGCCGTGGGTGCGGTCGTGGTTCATGCGGGACAGCGAGAACCGGGCCGAGATCGAGCGCGCGGGCAAGGCCGATCTGAAGAACGTCGCCCCGCCGGACGCCTCCGCCGGGTCGCCCCAGTGGCGCGGGGCGTCGCGCAAGGGGATCGCCCCGGCGGGCAGCTTCCGCACCGACTGGGACAAGAACCCGCCGAAGGAGCTGTGGCGCGTGCCCATCGGCGGCGGGTTCGGGTCGTGTTCGGTTGTCGGCGGAAAGTTGTACGTTCAGGACAAACAGGGCGAGAAAGAGCGGGTCGTCTGCCTCGACACCGCGACCGGCAAGCAGGTGTGGGATTTCGCCTACGACGCCCCGCAGGCCGGGGGCGACCGGACCTACGCCATCGGCCCGCGGGCCACGCCGACGGTCGTCGGCAACTGGGTGTACACGGTCGGCGGTTCGGGCAAGCTGCTCGCGCTGGAAGTCGAGGGTAGTACGCCCAAAGTGCGCTGGGACCATGACCTGTTGCCGGAGTTCGGCGCGCCGATGCCGCAGTGGGGCGTCGCGTGTTCGCCGCTGGTGCTCGGCGAATTGGTCATCGTGCAACCGGGCGGCAAGGGCGCGGCGGTGGTCGCGTTCGATAAGGTTTCTGGTGAAGTGAAGTGGAAGGCCGGGTCGAACCCGCCGAGCTACAGCTCACCGGTCGCCGCGCCGATCGGCGGGCAGGAGACGGTGTTCGCGTTCATGGGCGACGCGCTTCTGGCGATCCGCCCGACCGACGGGAAGGTGACCGACAGCTTCACCTGGGCCACGCAATTCGGCGGGAACATCGCCACCCCGATCGTCGTGGACGACTACGTGTTCGTCTCCTCGTCCTACGGGATGGGCTGCGCGCTCCTGCGGGCGGAGAAGAAGGGGGACGAGGTGAAGCTGGTGAAGGTGTACGAGCGCCGCGGGCGGGCGTTCCAGAGCCACCACGCGACGCCGGTTTACAAGGACAAGCACCTGTTCGGGGTCGATGGCACGAAAGGCGAGCGCGGGCTGAAGTGCGTTGAATTCAGCACCGGTAAGGAGGTGCCGGACTGGGAGGACAGCAAGATCGGGCAGGCGAGCGTGATCCTCGCGGGCGACCACCTGATCCTCCAGACCGCGACCGGGCACCTGTGGCTGGTCGAGGCCAACCCGAAGGATTGCAACGTGGTCGGCAAGACGCAAAAGATCCTCAGCGGGAACAACAACTGGGCCTCGCCGACACTCGTCGATGGGCGCATTTACGTGCGTGACGAGCAGCACGTCGTGTGCCTCGACGTGCGGCCGTGACCTGCGTCCTCTTCCCTGGGACCGCGGGCGTCCCGCCCGCCGCGAGTCCCGGCGTGTTGCCAAGCGGTCATCGCGAGCGCTTGATCTCGGGTTCGACGTGCGGGCGGGACGCCCGCGGTCCCAGGGGCGTTACAACTCCGCCAACCTCTCGATCGCCTCGGCGTGAATCGAGCCGTTCGTGGCGAGCAATCCGGCCTTTTGCTTGAAGCCCTCGCCCTGGTAGGCGATCGCGGCGCCGCTGAGCGTTGTCACGGTGCCGCCGGCCTCGGTCACGAGCAGGTGCCCGGCGCAGATGTCCCAGTCGGCGAAGGTTTCGTAGGTGTTGGCGTAAACGTCGGCCTCGCCGCGAGCGACGAGGGCGAGCTTCACCCCGCCGGAGTAAGTTTCGATCACGCGGGCCGGCGCGAGCGCCCGCACCGGCTTCGGCGACATGCCCGTTTTCAGCCAACTTTGCGCCAGAACCAAGTCGGGAAAGCCGCGAGCTGAGACGCGACAGCGCTCAGGCTCCGCGGTGCCGGTGTGGGTCCAGCATCCGCCGGCGGCGGTCGCATAGGTGAACCGGTTCTGCGCCGGTTCGGCCACCACGCCAACCTTCGGTTGCCCGTCTACCAATAGCCCGATCATCACCGAGAACTGGCCGACCTTCTTCGCAAACCCGCGGGTGCCGTCGATCGGGTCCACCACCCACGCCCGGCGGCCCGACTTCGGCACCGCGTCGAACGCCGGCGTCGATTCCTCCGCACACAGCGCGTCGGAGGGGAACCGGTCGTGCAAGAAGCCGAGGATCAATTCCTGTGACGCCTTGTCGGCGTGCGTGCTGATGGTGACCGGCGCGTCCGGGATCGCGACAAACTTCTCGTACTCCGCCCGCAGGTACTCACTGGCCAGCCCCGCGGACTCGCGCGCCGCGGTCAGCTCGGTCCGGTAATCGGTCACTCGCTGTCCCTCAATACGGGGTGCTCGGTCGCGCTCGCGTCGGCGAGCATCTGGATGCGGCGGTACTGGTCGTTGTCCCGCCACAGGTCGCTGTGCGGCCCGGCGGCCTCGATGTGACCGTTCTTCAGCAGGAACACGCGGTTGACGCTCCGCAGTGTGGAAAGGCGCTGCGCGAGGAAGATGATCGTTCGGCCCACGGACACGCGGGCGAGCGTGTCGTCCAGGAGCGCGAGCGTGTCCTCGTCGATCGGCCCGACCGGCTCCTCGATGATGAGGATCGACGGGTCGCGGAGCAGCGCACGGGCCAGCGCGACGCGGAACCGCTCGCCGGGCGTGAGCGAGTACCCGCCGCCGCCCAGGAGTGTTTCGTACCCGTGGGGCAATTTCTCGATGAACTGGTGCGCGTGGGCCAGCTTCGCGGCCTCGATGATCTGCGGCAGGTTGTACTCCAGGCTCCCGACCCCGATGTTGTTCGCCACCGTGTCGGTGAACGTCTGGTCGTCCTGCATCACGAGCGCCACCTGCGCGCGGAGCGACTCGTGCGTCACCCAGCGGATGTTCTTGTCCTCGATGCGGATCTCGCCGGCGGTCGGGTCGAGGAACCGCGGGATCAGGTACACCAGCGCACGCTTCTCGGCCGCGTTCTGGCCGACGATCGCGATCTTGGCGCCCGCGGGCACCGCGAACGAGACGTTCTCCAGAATGGCCTCGTCGGTTCCCGGGTCGCGGAGCGTTACGTGTCGGAACTCCATTCGCGTCGTCAAACCGGGGAGGAACTCGGCGTCGGCGGCCTCGGCCGTTTCGCCCTTGCGGTCGAGGAACTCCATGATCGCCTCGGCCGACTCGCGCCCGCGGCGCTCCTTGGCCACGAAGTCGAACAGTCCGGCGAGGGGCGCGGCCAGCGACATCGTCGCGACCGCCATCACCGCCAGCCCGGCGACGGTGAAATCGTCGGCGAGGATCCCGCGGGCCGCCAGATACAGCAGGGCCACGCCGGTCAGGAGCGTGATCGACCCGAGCAGCGGGCCGGCCAGCGCGGCGCCGCGGAGCCGGCGCCAGTTCGCCCGCGCCGACTCGTTCAACTGGCGCTCGACGCGGGTCTGGTTGAACCGCTCCATCTGGTAGCACTTCACCAGCCGGAACAGCCCCATGCTCTCTTTCAAGAGGGCCAGGAGCCCGCCGGCCTGGCGCTCGCCCAGCCGGGCCTCGCGCCGGAAGTGCGCCGCCACCTGCCCGCCGATGAGCCACACGAGGCCGGCCAGCGCCAGGAAACACACCGCCAGCCAGACGTTCACGAGCAGAATCAGACCGATCAGGAGCACGATCGCCAGCGGGTGGCGGATCGCAGCGGTCAGCCGGGCGTGGACCGCGTCGCCGACCTCCTCGACACGCTGCGTCAGCAGGTTCGCGGCCTCGGTGGTTCCGATGGCCTGCATCGTGAGCGAGCCGAGCCGGTAACTGTGAAAGTACACCGCGCGGCGGAGCCGGGTCACCGTGTCGAGCGTGACCGCGGCCGACACGTAGGCCAGCGCGTTCACGAGCACCCCGCGGACCGCGGCCAGCCCCAGCGCGAGGATGAACAGGGCTGTGAGATAGGTGACGTTGCCCCTGTTCCAGGTGAGCGGGGCGAGGGCCGCGAGCTTGCCGGGCAACCACCCGGTCCAACTGTTCCGCTCGCGGACGACCAGACTCAACAGCCCGAACTGCGGGCGCGCGTCCGGGTTCGGCTTGGGCGCGGTGACCGAATCGTGGTACCGCTCGGCGGCGGCCACGTTCACCCGGGTGCGGAGCGCGTGGTACACGCCGGCCTGCCACCGCGCTTCCCACAACTCGGCCGGCAGCAGTTCCCCGTTCAACTCGGCGTCGTTGGCCGCGACCCGCCTGGCGGCGGCGTCCGGCCAGCCGAACTGATCGACCGCGGTCTTCCGCTCCTCTGCGGACCGGGCGTTCCACTCGGCGGCGAACTCCGCCTTCTGTGCGGTGGAGAGGCCCGCGTAGCTCGGGATCTCGCCCCGCGAGACCAGCAGATCGACGAACAGGTAGAGGAGCAACAGGAGCAGGACGTAGGTGACGGACGCGCCGATCGAACTGAGGACCGCGCCCCAGCGGGCGCTTGGCGCTTTGACGAAATCGGCACGCAGGCGGTCGAGTGCGTTGGCGGTTTCCACGATGCCCTCGGTGCGGGGAACCTGGGCGGCTGGCGCGCCGGTGCGACGTTCGGCGCATGAATTGAGCGTAGCAGACGGAGGAGCAACCTGCCCAGGCGAATTGCCAGCGTTTCTCGTGCCGGACGCGCGGGTTGCGCCGGCGGTACCGGGCGCGGAGACCGTGGCGCATGGGGCGAGTTACACGGCGACCCCCCGCCCACAAGGGCGGGGGTGACACCAACTGCCGCGGGCGGGGGTCGCCCGCTCACGCCAAATCGCGGTCCTCGAAGAACAACAGCCCCAGCAACAGGGCGATCGTCGTGTAGATGAGCGAGTACCCGACGACGGTGAGCACGTACCCGCCGAACTCCCACAGCGGCAGCGGGCTTTCGCGGATAATCACCCGGCCCATGTTGAACGATTCCAGCGACGGCAACAGCACGTCGAACAGTTTGCCGAGGAACCCCACGAGCTGCACCCCGACTCCGCCCCCCTGGGCCTGTTGGGTGGCCTGAACGATGACCGGGGCGAGGTGCCCCAGGAAGAACACCAGCAGGCAGATCACGATGTTCACGACGAACGCCAGCCGGGTCGCCAGGGCCGAGGCGATCGAAACCAGGATCAGCACCTGACCGAACCCCAGGGCGATCCCCAGCGTGTGGGCGACGGCGTCGGAGAACCACAGCCCGCACCCGCGGGCCACCACGCGCCCGGACCCGGCCGGGACCAGCTTCTCGAACACCGGCACGACCGTCCGCTGGGCCTCGAACGTCATCGGGTCCACGAGCTTGTCGCTGGCCTCGCCCAGCGGGTCGGACGGGTCGGCCGCGTTGTTGATCGGGTCGAACTCGCGCATCGCCCGCAGCGCGTCGGTCAGCGTCCAGCTCAACAGCAGCGACATGACAAGGCACGCCATCGTGATGCCGAGGAACTTGCCGATGAGGAACTGGCGGCGGTTCACCGGCTTGCTCATGAGCGTGATCGCGGTGCGGCCCTCGATCTCCTCGCTGATCGACATGCTCGCGGCCAGCACCCCGAACAGCACCGCCGAGAGCATCACCACGTCGAACCCGATCTGCTTCATCATCTTGTAGTCGTCGCCGAACGTGAAGTACGGGATGACGACCGACAGCCAGATGAGCTTGTTGGCCCCCAGCGCGATGAGCCAGAACATCGGCTGCCGGCAGCTCTCGCGGAACGCCGCGAACGCGACCGCCCCGCCCTTGGGCCACACCATCACCAGCGCGTGCGGCATCAGCAGGAACAGGTCGATGATGAGCTGGAGGTGCAGGACGGCGCCGTACAGGTAGCGGCCATACCACAGGAGGTTCGTGGTGTCGCCCTTGTACGCGAGGAACGCGGCCACGCCGGCCCCGGCGAGGAGCAACCCGCCGATCGTGTAGCCGAGCGCCGCGGGGTCTTTCGTCGCCTCTTTGAACCCCTTGGGGTCGATGGCCCACAGCCATGGCAGGGCGGCGAGGAACTGGAGCGTGGCGAGGACCACGCCGGCGAGGAGCAGGTTCGTGTCGGAAAGCCAGGTGGGCATGTTCACCGGGACCGTTGGTACGTGCGGATCGGGGGCGCTAATCGCCATACGCCGATCCCGGCCCGGCGGTTCGCGCCCGCGGGATGATCTAGGGAGCCGAACCCCGCCGACCAGAGCAGCCCGGGCTCACGCCTTCACTTCCACGGGGCGACTCTTCCACCGCCGGAAGTCGCGGACGCCGGCGTAGATGCCGTAACTCATGCAGACCAGCACCCCGATCGCGATCCCCGCGAAGATGACGTGTTCGGTCATCCCGTCGGGGTAGTCGCGGCCGTTGATTTCGATGTTGAAGAACGCTTCGGCGTGGTGCGCGAACAGGCTCAACATGGTCGGCTCCGGGTGCGGGCGGTGTGAGGATCAGTTTCGGCCCCGCGGGCACCGGCGTCAACGTGACACCGCGCGATTCGCGCACCGGTTCCCGCGCCCCACATACCGGCGCGAAGCGCGTGCCTTTCACCACTTCACCAGAAGCCGTGATGTGTACTTTTGGCAAAAAACTTGCCACGTGGCAAGTTGGCGATCGTTTGAGGATCGCGAAACCCCTTGAAAGTCGAAGGGCGCGGACCGAGGTCGGGTGTAAACTATACAAAAATACACATCATGGGCGTCGCCGCTCGCGCCGCGGCGGCTATGGTATCACCGTCGCCCGCCCCTCCCACGGAACCCGTCATGCGCACCCTCTTCACGCTCGCACTCGCGCTCGCGCCGGTCCTCGCGATCGCCCAGGAGAAGAAAGGCCCGCAGCCCAAGAAGGAAGCCCCGGTCGTCAAGCCGCGCGAGGGCAAGACCGAGACCCTCAAGCTGTTCGACGGGAAGTCGCTCGACGGCTGGGAGGGCTACTCGGACCTCTGGTCGGTGAAGGACGGCGTGATCGTCGCCAAGAACACCGACCCGCTGAAGTACAGCACGTACCTGTTGACCAAGCAGAAGTTCACCGACTTCCGGCTCACGTTCGCCTGCAAACTGCTTCCGGGATCGGAGATGCACTCGGGCGTTTCGTTCTGGGGCGAAGTGTACCCGAAGGCCGACGGGAAGGTGACCGACCCGAAGAAGGACCGCACCGAGCACACCTACAAGGGACACCTGGTGATGTTCCCGTCCGGGTACGGGATGTACGACCTGTTCGGTCGCAACGGGTTGGGGGTGGACGGCCGGCCGGCGCAGAAGGTGGGCAAGCAGCACGACTGGAACGACATCGAGGTTCTGGCGCAGGGCAACCGCGTGCGGGTGGCGGTCAACGGGGTCGCGGTGGTGGACTGGCGCGATCCGGAACCGGACCGCATCAAGGAAGGCCCGATCGGGCTGCAACTGCACTCGGAGAAGGTGCCGCAGGAGTTGCACTGGAAGGGGCTGGTCCTGGAGACCTTCCCGAAGGAAGACAAGCTGCTGACGGTGAAGTGACCGCAAGCCGCCGCGGTGAGCTGCCAGTACACCGATAGGTCTTCGGCCTGAAGGGCCGGGACAACATAGCCCGGGGCAACGCCCCGGGTGACGAGGGTATTTGGTTTAGAGGCCTGAAGGGCCGAGACATCTTCGCGCAGCATATCGCAGCCCTTCAGGCTGCAAAAATCAATACTGCGTTACCCGGGGCGTTGCCCCGGGCTATGCTATCCGACCCCTTCGGGGTCAAAATCCGGCGTGATGTCAGCCCCTGCGGACCGCACGTTTTCGATCATTTCGGTAGAGCCACACACCGACCGCACCGAACGCGACACCCGCACCGGCCAGCACCCCGCTGTAAAGAAAGTCTCTCGGTGTGATTCTGTTCGGGTCGCTGCGGAGGCTCGGGGCGAACACCAGCGCGAGGGCGAGCGCCACAAAGCCGACCGCCCCTATCAAGAACTTGACCAGCCGAAAAAGCTCGCCGGCGTGCCGTGCCGTCTCGACGAGATTCAATGACCGCGGCGCGGCAGCGCGTTCGGCGGCTTGCCGGGCGGCTTCTTCAGCGGCATTGAACGGCGCGCCGCATTTGGGGCACGTGTCGATAAGACCGGACGAGGGCTGCCCGCAACTCAGGTGGCGCGGATGCCGGCAGTCAGAGCAAAACTCAGAATTGAGTTCGTTGTTGATACGTTCGTGGCAGTGAACGCAGTTCGTTCCGACGAGTTGGGCCACGTTCGTCCCCGATTTGTTTGGGATACCTGAAAGGCACTTGTTTGCTTTGCTCAGCGATTTCCCGTCTCCCATCGCTCGACTGTGTCTCGGCGAACTATTGCGTCGATCGCGTTACGCGATCACGTCCTTTACCACACTCCCGTACACGTCCGTCAGGCGCTCGTGGCGGCCCTGGTGGAAGTACGTCAGGCGTTCGTGGTCGAGGCCCATCAGGTGCAGGATCGTCGCGTGCAGGTCGTGGACATGGACCTTCTTTTCGGCTGCCTCGAAGCCGAGTTCGTCGGTCTCGCCGTAAGTCATTCCGCCCTTCACCCCACCGCCGGCCAGCCACATCGAGAAGCCGTAGGGGTTGTGGTTGCGGCCCGGTTCGTTCTTCCCCTCGCTGAAGGGCATCCGCCCGAACTCGCCGCCCCACACCACGAGCGTTTCGTCGAGTAGCCCGCGGTTCGCGAGGTCGGTGAGTAGCGCCGAAATCGGCTGATCGACCTCCGCGGCGTGCTTGCCGTGGTTCGACTCGATGCCCGCGTGCGCGTCCCAGGTGTCTTCGAGGTGCCCACCGCCCGAGTAGAGTTGCACGAACCGCACCCCGCGTTCCACCAGCCGCCGCGCGATGAGGCAGTTGCGGCCGAACTCGTCGGTGAGCTTCTGGCCTACCCCGTACAGTTCGAGGGTTTTCGCGGCTTCCTTCGTCAAATCGACCGCCTCCGGGGCCGCGGACTGCATCTTGAACGCCAGCTCGTAGCTCTGCGCCCGCGCCGCGAGTTCGCGCCCGCCGGGGCGGGCGTCCATGTGCTGCTGGTTCAGCGTCGCAAGGAGTTCCAGTTGCTCACGTTGCGCTTCGGGCGTGATGTGCGCCGGCCCGCGAAGATCCAGGATCGGGTCGCCGCTGGGGCGGAACAGCGTGCCCGAGTACGCGGCGGAAATGAACCCGCTGGACCAGTTCGGTTGCCCGCTGATCGGCCCGCCGCGCTTGTCCATCAATACGACGTAACCCGGCAGGTTCTGGTTGACGGTGCCGAGTCCGTACACCGCCCAGCTTCCGAGCGACGGGCGCCCGATGAACGTCTTGCCAGTGTTCATCATCACGAGCGCCGAGCCGTGCGCGTGGCTGTCGGTGTGGCACGACCGAATCACCGCGAGCTTGTCGGCGTGTTCGCGGACTCGCGGGAAGTAATCCGAGACGGGTAGCCCGCTCTTGCCGCCGGGGCGGAACTTGCGGAACGCCGGCGTGAGGAAGCCGATCTTGCGGCCCCCGGAGTTGATGAACTTCTTGTCTTTGGGAATCTCGGTTCCGGCGAACTTCTCCAGCGCGGGCTTCGGGTCGAACGTATCGACCTGACTCGGCCCGCCGTTCATCATGAGGAAGATGCAACTCTTCGCCTTCGCGGGGAAGTGTTGCTTCCTGGGCGCGAGTGGGCCCTCGGCGCGCGATTCCGACGCGAGCAGGCCCGCGAGGGCGACGCCGGCGAACCCGCCGCCCATCTCCCAGAGGAGTTCGCGCCGCGTCAGGCCACAGGGGAAGAGAGTTGGCATGGGTTGCTCTGTTGTAGGACAGGCCGCCGGCCTGTCATTGCTTCGACAGGCCGGCGGCCTGTCCTACTCAATCTTCACCTCGCTGTCGGCGGCCTGAATGCGCTTGCGGTCGGCCGGGTCGGCCAG
>CAZBXY010000144.1:0-5186 GCA_964495365.1 uncultured Frigoriglobus sp.
GGCGCTGGTGGGTGGCGGCTCGCCACCGCGGCCGGGCGAGATCTCGCTCGCCCACGGCGGCGTGCTGTTCCTGGACGAACTGCCCGAGTTCCCGCGCAGCGCGCTGGAGGCGCTGCGCGAACCGCTGGAGAGCGGCGTCATCACGATCTCGCGGGCGGCGCGGCAGGCGCAGTTCCCCGCCCGTTTCCAGCTCGTCGCGGCGATGAACCCCTGCCCCTGCGGCTACCTGGGCGCCTTCGCGGCCACCGGACGCAGCTGCCGCTGCACGCCGGACGCGGTGGCGCGCTACCAGGGCCGTTTGTCGGGGCCGCTGGCTCGACGTGACCTACACGCAGCTCATGTTGAACACACCGAGTTAGCCGCGGGCGAGCGCGCCACCCCGTTCGTACAACTCCCTCATGCACACCACCGTTTTCGCGCTCTTGGCCGTTGGCGCCGGCGCGTGCATCGCGCTCCAGGCATCGGCCAACGGGAACCTCCGCAAGACTCTCGGCGACAACCCGCTCGCCGCCGCGTACCTCTCCATCCTCGGCACGGTCCTCACCGCGACGGTCGCGGTGCTGGTCCTGCGCCCGACGGTGCCGAGCGCATCGGCCCTGCGCGAAGCGCCGTGGTGGAACTGGATCGGCGGGCCGCTCGGGGCGCTCATCGTGCTCGCCGGTGCGGCGCTGACGCGCGAACTGGGCGCGGCCCTGTTCATCGCACTGGTCGTCGGCGGGCAGCTCCTGTGTTCGCTTGTGCTCGACCACTTCGCGCTCGTGGGCCTCAACGAGCAACCGGTCACCCCCGGGCGCCTCCTCGGCGCGGCTCTGGTGGTGACCGGCGTGCTGTGCATCAAGTACCTGTGACCGCGCTCACGGCTTCTTCGGTTCGGCATACTGCTTCAGGTCGATCTCGCCCGGTTTGGGTGCGCCGGACCTATCGAGTGTCCCGATGTAGAAGTCGAGAGCCACACGGGAGAGCCGTTGAGCCGGACGCTCGGTCTGACTGAACTGCGCCTTCGCGTAGCCAGCCGCCGCGCAGGCCGCGAACACCTTGCGCAACTCGTCCATCGAGTGGTCCTTGTACGCGGTGACGCGCATGTTCTTCGGCCCCTTCGGGTCGGCCTTTGCGCGGGCGAGGTACGTCGTCAGCAGATCGAGACTCGAACACGTCATCTCGACGACGCGCCCGTTCACCACCTCGCGCACGAGGTAGGGGCGCGGCCAGTCGTTCGCCCCGACCGACACCTCGATGTCCTTCCCCAGCGCCGCCGCTTCCGTTGCGTCGTCCTTCTCCTTCTTCTCGGCTTCGAGCTTCCTCTTCTCGTTGCGAATGTCTTCGAGTGTCGCGTCGAGCAACTCCTTCTGCTTCTCCAGGTCCGCGAGCCTCTTTTCGAGCCGCTTCAGTGGGTCCGGGTCTTCCGGTGCTTTCTTCGCCGGTTGCCCACCCTCGCCGAGCGGTTCGTTCGCCTGCGCGACGTTCGCCGACCGCCCCGACGTGCCCAGCGCGAGTAGTCCGGCGCCGAGGACGCACACCGCCAGCACGGCCGCGGTCATGGCTTTCTTCATCCAGAACATGCGAAGCACTCCATCGGTTAATCCGACCACCGCCGGCGACACGCCAGCCGCGGTCAGAGTCGAAGTCGAGTAAACGGCCACTGAACGAACTGTTGCCGACGCCAGCCCGGCGGGAACCGCGACCGCAGCGACACCCAGCACCGCGGGCCCGCAGTCGCCGAGCCGCGCGCGGAGCCGTCGGAGGGCGCGACTGAGCCGCGCGGAGAGCGTCCCTTCGGGGCACCCGAGCCGCTCGGCCGCCTCGCGCCGCGTCAGCCCTTGCAGGTGGCACAGCACCACCGGCACGCGGTCGCGCTCCGGCAGAGCGAGCAGGGCCGCGTCGATGTCGATGCGGTCATCGATCGGTTCCGCGCCGCTCGCCGGAACCTCGTACTCCATCGGTCCACTGACCGCGCCGCGCCGGCGGTTCCCGCGGAGCACATTGCCGGCGGTCATCACCGCGACCTTGTACAGCCACGGGCCGAGCGGAACGGCGCCGTCGAGGCTGGCGGCACGGCGCACGAGTACGAGGAACGTCGCCTGAAAGGCGTCCTCAGCGTCCTGAGTGTTGGCGAGCCGCCGGCGACACACGCCCCACACGACCGGCCCGTATCGGCGCACGAGTTCGCTAAACGCGGCCTCGTCGCGATCAGTCAGGAAGCGGTCGAGCAGTTGGCGGTCGGCGGCGGCCCCGTCCGCGGTCCGTTCGCGGAGGATCAAGAGAACCCGGTTCATGCCTCCATAGTGTCCAGAAACCGCCCCGCGCGTGCAGGAAATTCCGCGCCGGCGCGCTACAACACAGGTATGAATCCGATCGATGCACTCTTCCAAAAGCTCCGGGCCGCGAAGCGCGCGGCCTTCATGCCGTTCGTCACCGCGGGTGATCCTGACCTCGCGTTCACCCGTGATTTGCTGCCCGCCGCGGCCGACGCCGGGGCCGACCTGTTCGAGATCGGCTTCCCGTTCTCCGACCCGATCGCCGACGGCCCGGTGATTCAGGCGTCGTACACTCGCGCGCTCGACAAGGGCCTGAAGCTCACCGACGTGTTCGCGACGCTGCGCGAGGTGAGTTCTGCCCCGAAGTGGAACACACCGCTGGTCGCGATGGCGTCGTACTCGCTCATGTACCGCAAGGGGCCGGTCGTGTTCATCGAGGCGGCGCGGGCCGCCGGCGTGAGCGGGGCCGTCGTGCCGGATCTGCCGGTCGAAGAAGCCGACGAGCTGTCGAAACTCGCCCGCGACCGCGACTTCAAGCTGATCCTGCTTGTCACACCCACCACTTCGCCGCAGCGGGCCGAGAAGGTGGTGAAGGCGTGTGGCGGATTCGTGTACGTGGTGAGCGTGGTGGGCATCACCGGCGCGCGCGCGGCACTTCCGACAGCCCTGCGCGAGCACCTCGCGCGCCTGCGGACGATGACCGACTTGCCGCTGTGCGTCGGGTTCGGGGTGAGCAAGCCCGAGCACGTCGGCGACCTGAAGGACATCGCCGACGGGGTCATCGTCGGCAGCGCGGTGGTGAAGAAACTCGAAGCCGCGGCCACCGACCGCGCGAAGGCGCTCGCGGACGTGTGCCAGTTGGTGAGGGAACTGCGGGCCGCGCTGAGGTAAAACCGAGCGGGTCAGCGCAATTCCCTGGAGAAACGAAAGGTTGCCAAAGATTGCCAAAGATTGCCAAAGATTGCCACTTGGCAATCTTTGGTTTTCCCAGGGTTTTTGGCCCATTTTTTCAAAGATTGCCAAAGATTGCCAACTCGCCACCCCTGTCAGGAATCAGGGGTCAGGGAACAGGAGTCAGGAATCAGGAGTCAGGAATCAGGGGTCAGGAATCAGGAGGCAGGAAACAGGGGTCAGAGAAGCCAAGATTGCTTCCTGACTCCTGATCCCTGACTCCTGATTCCTCATTCGCACTCCAATCAGTCAAACGTTCGCTGACGTTCTACGTGGAACGTTTTCCTATCTAAACACTTGTATAGTATATTGGCTGGTGGGTGGCCGAGCTGCCCGCGCCCCGTCGATTGCGCCGGGCATTTCGCTTGCCCGGTGGGACGGTGCCCGGTACCCTCGCGTTCGATCACACGTCCCGAATTTGGTGTAAATCCCGGAACGTGAGTAGCGAATCCCAGGCAACGAAACGCCCGTCCGGGATTCGTGACTCGCGTCTCGATAGTGATTTCACAATCCGCCTCACGCAGGGATCAGCACGCATGTCGGACACCACCGCCGAGAGTACCCCCGCGGCGCCGCCGGCCGCACCCGCGCCCGCGGCCCCGGTCGCCGAATCGCAGCGGAACCGGCTGATCGACGCCCTTCGCGGCGTCGCGCTGCTCGGCATCCTGCTGATGAACATCCCGGGCTTCGCCATGCCCGAGTACTCCGAGGAGGCGTACCGCAACGACCCGACGAGCGTCAGCTTCTGGACCAGCGCGGTCATTTCGGTCTTCTTTGAAGGAAAAATGCGGGCGCTGTTCGGCATGATCTTCGGGGCCGGCGTGGTGCTGTTCGTCCTGAAGAAGGAGCAGACCGGCAAATCGGTCACCGGGCTGTTCTACCGCCGGATGTTCTGGCTCGTCCTCTTCGGCCTCGTCCACGCCCATCTGATCCTGTGGATGGGCGACATCCTGTACCTCTACGGCCTGTGCGGGATGCTCGTGTACCTGTTGCGCAACGTGAACCCGAAGTACCTGGCGCTGGGCGTGCCCCTGGTGGCGGTTCTGAGTTTCGCGGCGAACACTCTCTTTCTCCAGGTCATCCGGGCCGAGCGAATCGCCTACGCGGACGCGAAGGCCGCCGAGCGGGAGCACCAGCCGCTCACCGACGCCCAGAAAGAGGCGCTCGCGCAGTGGCGGGAACGCGAACTGACGATGATCCCCAACCGCGAGGACGCCGAGGAGCACACCCGCAAGATGAAGTCGGACTACCCGACGGTCGCGGGCCATGTCCGCAAAATGGCCTTTCTCTTCCAAACCCTGGGTGTCGTGCTGGGGATCTGGGACTCGCTCGCCCTGATGCTCCTGGGCGTCGCGCTCTACCGCTGGGGGTTCTTCACGGGCGACTGGCCGACCCGGTACTACTGGCGCACACTCCTCGTCGGCTACGCGATCGGCCTGCCGTTGGTCATTTACAGCTTCTACTACTCCTACCGGTTCAGCCCAAACATCGAGGCCGTGTTCCAGCGCATCAAGGCCGAACCGGTCAATTGGGTCGGCCTCATCTACCCGTTCCAGCGCATCCTGCTGGTACTGGCCCACGCCAGCGCGCTGATCCTCCTGTACAAGGCGGGGGTCTTCGCGAAGTTGTTCCGCGCCCTCGAAGCGGTCGGGCAGATGGCGTTCACAAACTACATCATGCACTCGGTGATCTGCACGCTGTTCTTCTTCGGCTACGGGCTGAACTTCTACGGCGAACTGCAATACTACCAGTTGTTTTTCGTCGTCGCTGCGATCTGGGCGTTGCAGTTGATCGTCAGCCCGCTGTGGTTGCAGTACTTCCGCTTCGGCCCGCTGGAGTGGCTGTGGCGGAGCCTGACCTACTGGAAGGTCCAGCCGTTCCGCCGGCGGCCCGAGAGGACCGAGGTCGAGGCGCCCGCGGCGACGGGGGCAAGCGTTTGATTCGTGGACCCGGTGCGTGTGTCGTGTCGGTAGTGAGCCG
>CAZBXY010000144.1:5286-18771 GCA_964495365.1 uncultured Frigoriglobus sp.
CGACCGGCAGGGAGCGGGCCAACCACCTTCCGCGACCGGCAGGGAGCGGGCCAACCACCTTCCGCGACCGGCAGGGAGCGGGCCAACTACCTCAACGTGAAGATGGTTGGCCCGCTCCCTGCCGGTCGCGGCTCCATTCATACTCCCGAAATGACGACCGAGTACCCACGGTTCTCGATCACCGAGCAGTCGCCGAACGTGTCGAAAATGAGCGGCATCACCGCGGTGGGCATCTTCGTGACGAGGTAGTAGCGCCCGCCGGGCTTCAAGAGGTCGCGGGCGCCCTCGATGAACAGCGCCGTGATTTCCGACTTCGCGTAGTACGGCGGGTTCGCCAAAATCACGTCGAACGCGTTCTCCTCCAGCCCTTGCAGGCGCGTCGCGGTCACGAACCGCGTGTTCGTGATGCCGTTCGCCTTCGCGTTCATCTCGGCGAGCGCCATTGCGCGCAGGCTGCTGTCGATGAACGTCACGCGCCCCTTCGGCCCGGCCAGGCGCCCCGCGAGGCACCCGACCGCGCCGTTCCCGCAGCCCAAATCCAGAATGCCGTCGCCCTCGTGGATCTCGGCCACTTCGAGCATCGCCCGCGAGCCGCTGTCGAACCGGCCGTAACTGAACGTGCCCGGGCGCGACACGAACTCCATCGCGGGCAACTCGCCGATGCCCGCGTGGTACTTCACCTCGTGCCGCCGGCGTTTGTCGCTCGTGTCGGTTTTCGTGCTGAAGAACGCCATCCCGTGTTCGCTCGCGGGCGTCTCGCCGCACTTGCCAAAGATCTTCTTCTGCAACTTCGCGAACTGGCTGTCCTTCTCGTATTCCGAGAGCGTGAGGAACAGCCCGCCGGGCGCCAGGACGTGATACCCCTGCTCCACCACGTCGATCTTCACCTCGCGGTCGGATTGCGCGCTGGCGGGGAAGATCACCGTTTGGAACTTCGGCGGCAGATCCCAGATGTCCGGCACCGCGACGACCTCGGCCTGCGCTCCGACCTCGGCGAGGCACTCGCGGACGCGGTCGGTCTGGTGCAGGTCGAACTGCGCGCAGGTGACCTCGGCTTCGGGCAGCGCGAGTGCCTTCACGAGATTGGCGACTGGCCACGGCGGACCGAGTGCGACGAGGACCGGCGGCTTGACGCGCCGCGCGACGGTGGCGAACAGTTCCGTGATGTGTTTCATTCGGCCATTGTAGCGCAGTTCGGGATCATAGCGCGATCAATCTGCGCGCAGGCGCCGAAGTGACTCCAACCGTTCTTCGACCTCTGCACGGTCCCGCCCTTGCGCGACCAGGAACGCGACGACCTCGTTGAGTTTACCGGGGCGCGGGCCGGGACCACCAGCATCCCATACTGGCACTTCGAATGTGATGCTGAAAGAGTGCAGCAGTTCTACCTTCAGCCACTGGGTTTTGGCCCGCTGAGGTGGCGCTTTGAAGTCGCGGCCGAGCGGAACCATCGGCGACTTGCAGTTCGGGCAGGGGAACGGACGTGGTGGTTCGTCGTGGGGTGGATGTGACGGATGCCGGGAGCCTCGCTGCTTGAAAGCCTTCCGGCACCCAAAGCACGCGAAGTGCTGCGGGTGCTCCGCGCGGTAAAGTTCGTGGCCGCGAACTCGCATTGGTCCCCCTACGGCTTCTTCTTCCGCGCTTTCTCCAGCAGCCCCTCGTGGCGGTCCTTCACCGTGCGGTCCAGGTTCTCGCGGAACTTCGCCAGGTCGTCCTTCGCGGTCGCCAGTTCCGTTTGCAGCACCGCGACGCGGTGTTCCAGCGACTTCACGTCCAATTCGACCAGTTCCTTCGCCAGGGCGAGCAGTTGCTCCTCCACCGCCTTGCGGTCGTCGCCCTTCGCGGTCGCCAGCTTCGCGACCAGCACGAACGCCTTGTTCTCGGCCTTCCAGATCTTCAGTTCCAGGTCGTACCGCTTCGGGTCGTCCTGAAGGTCGGCGAGCAGTTCCGTCACCTGGAACGTCTCGCGCACCTGAAGCTCGTAGACCGTGCGGTTGGCCTTCTTCAGGTCTTCGAGGAGCGGGGTCAGTTCCGGGCAGTGCTTCTTGACGAAGTGCAGCGCCGCGGCCTCGCGCTCCTCGGTGAACCGCGGGAGCGGCTCGCCGGCGTGGGCCGCGCACGGGACCACCAGCGCCACCGCGAGCGCCGCGCCGCGGGCGAACACCGTCTTGGACATGGCAACCCCCAGAAATCAGGGGACAGGAGGCAGGGAACAGGAGACAGGGAACAGGAATCAGGAGACAGAGAACTGAAGACACGCTTGGTTTTTCTGCCTCCTGTCCTCTGCCCCCTGTCCCTGATTCCCTGGTCACGGTCCGTCGGTCCCCTTCGCGGGCGCGGAGACGTGGTTCGGGCCGGCGAGGTCGCGAACCTTCTGGCGCCAGCGCATCTCGTCGTCGTGCGCCTTCTCCACGCCGTCGTGGTTGCTCAGGTCGGCCCAGATTTCGGCCACGCTTCGCTCGCCACAGGCGCCCGGAGGGGGCTCGACGACAACAAGCGCTTCGGGCGCAACCGGCGGAGCGGGGTCCGGGTGCGGTGCCGGGGCTTCGGGCAGCGTGGCGGGAGCCACGGTCGCGGCTTCGGGAGCGGCGCGATCGGCCAGCGCCACCGCGACGAGCGCGCAGGCGGCCACGACGACCGCGCCCAGCCCGGCCCACGCGACCGGGTGCCCGCGGTAACCCAGCCCCAGCCGCGCCCGGGCGAAGGCGCGGACCGCCGGGTGCGGGGCCGGCGGCTTCTGCCCGATCGCCGCGGCCGACAGGCGCACGGCCTCAGCCAGCGCGTCGCGGGCGCCCTGGTCGTCCGCGAGGCGCGCCTCGAACGCGGACACCTCGTCCGGGGCCAGGTCGCCGGCGGCGTACCGCAGCGCGGTCGATTGCAGGGTGGGGTCACGCACGGCGGGCCTCCCACAGTTGACGGAGTTTCTTCAACCCGTCGTGCATCCGGGCCAGGGCCGTGTTCAGCGGGCAGCCGAGCGCGGCGGCGACCTCGCGGAACGTCAGGCCGTCGAAGACGCGGGCCGCAATCACCGCCCGCTGCGCGGCGGGCAACAGGTCGAGCAGCTCGCGCACGTGCCGCGCGTCGTCGGCGGCACCGGCGCGTGTGTCGGCCGGTTCGTCGCCCACCAGCCCCAACAGCGCCAGTTCGTCGGCCCGCGCCGGGGCGCGCTTGGCCTTGCGCTTCAGGAGCACGGCCTGCCGGTAGGCGACGGTGAACAGCCACCCGCGGAACGTGTCCGGGCTGACCGCGTCGGCCTTCCGAATCGCCTGCACGAACGTTTCCTGGAGCGCGTCCTCGGCGGCGTGGTGGTCGCGCAGCACCCCGAAGAGGAACCGAAATACGGGTTCCTCGTAGCGGGCGAACAGCGGTTCGAGCGCCGACACGTCGCCGGCCCGGAACCGCCCGAGCAACTCGCCGTCCGCGGCCCCGGCGTCGTTCCGAGTCGTCATTCGTCGTCGCCTCCGCCCATCGCCTTGTTCAGCAAGCCCCGGCCGAGCTTCTTCGCGAACTTCTTTCCGGCCTTCTTCGCGGTCGAATCGTCGTCGTCATCGTCGTCGTCATCGTCATCGTCGTCATCGTCGTCGTCATCGTCGTCCTTGTCCTCGTCGTCGTCGATGACCTCGGCCTCCTCGAACCCGGCCTTCACCTTCGGGTTCTGGAGCATGACGATCGCGTAGATGCCGACCAAAAACGGGGCGATGCCCATGATCGAGCCGACCATCGCCCACGCGAAGGAACCGAGTTCCTGCATCTGACTGGCCCCGAAACACACCATCGCGCCCCAGAACAGCGTGACCAGGCCCAGGAGCATCGAGACGATCGCCTCTTCGAGTTCCTCCTCGCCGGGCGGGGCGTCGTTGAATACCAGCGGCCACATCCCGATCACGAACAGCACTAGCCCGCCGACGCAGGTGACCAGCCCCGCGAGGATCAGCAGGTTGCTGGGCATGACCAACAGCGACATCGCCGGCCCGCGGGCGCTCTTCTTGAACTTGTCCTGCACTTCGGTGAACTTCGGCCGGTTCTTTTCCGCCTCGGCCTTCTCCGCCTCGGTCTCGGAGATCACTCCGTAGCCCTTCTTGACCGACTCCTCGTCCTCGTCGTCGTCGTCGAACGGCTTTTTGGCGGGCGCCGGGACGCTCTTGGGCGCGGCCTTCTTCGGGTCTTCGGCCAGCTTGAACGCGCCGAGGTCGGGCGAGTCCTTCTCGACCGGCTCCGGGACGAAGGGTTTCTTGCACTTGGGACACGGAACGGACTTGCCGACCGCCACGCGAGTGGGCGTTTTCAGGGTGACCCCGCAGTTGGGGTTCGGGCACGTGTACGAGACGGACATTCGCAACTCCCGCGGCGCAGCGGCGTTCGGCGACCCGAGCAAGACATGCGAGCCAGGACTATGTTACCCGACTGAACGAGCAGATGCCAGAGGACAGGAACAGAGCAGAAGGCATGGATTCAGAGTGTGTTTGGAAACCGATAGGAGTCAGGCGGTTGAGTTCGATTGGCCGGAGCGCGGACGGTCAATCGAACTCAACCGCCTGACTCCTGACCTCCGCAACGCAACGCGAGTTCCCGCGCTTCGGCACGGCGGTTGCATCTCCTTCCCACAACCGGACGCCGGGCCGATAAACCCGGCAGAAGCGATTCCCTACCTCACCCACAAGGAGAGAAGTCATGGCTGATACCATCAAGGGCAAGTTGGCCGAAGCCGGCAACGCGATCTCGGAAACGGCGAAGAAGGTCGGCAACCGGATCAGCGAGAAGGCGGAAGAGGCCAAGGACTGGGCGAAGGAGAAGCTCCACAAGGCGCAGAACCGCGCCGACGAGGCCGCGGACAAGGCCGAGAACGAGGCTGAAGAAGCCAAGGAAGACGCGAAGGCCAAAGCCGACAACTGCGGCTGCGGCTAGTCCGCTGCCGGCGGGAAGCACGATAATCAAACATCGAAATCCGAAAAAGACCACCGGTCTTTTTCGGATTTCGATGTTTCAGTTTTATTCGGATTTACCCGCCGCCGGCGGGTTTCCGGTGGCGTTGGCCTTGATTCGCGGCTACCTTTGGGAAAGCTCCTGCGCATTCCGACTCGTCATCATCGATCGGCTTCCCGCGTGCCCTGGCGGGGTCGGGGCGTCTCTCCGAGGTACGCGTCATGCTCGCACGTCGGGTTCTCGGTCGCGCGGCCGTTCTCGCCGCCGTCGCGCCACTCGTCCTGGTCTGGTCAACCCCGGTCGCGGCCCAACAACCGGCCGACCCGCCCACCGTCGCCCGCAGTATCGAGATGGGGGTGGAGTTCCTCAAGACGCAGCAGAAGGGGGCCGGGCACTGGGGTACCAGCAACGGCCCCAAAGAGGGGCACAACCTGGGCTACACCGCGCTCGTCGGCCTGACCCTGGTCGAGTGCGGCGTGCCGACCACCGACCCGCGGCTGAAGGCCGCGGCCCAGATTATCCGGGCGAACGCCCAGGAACTGGATTCGACCTACGAACTGGCTCTGGCGATCCTGTTCATCGACCGGATGCAGGACAAAAAGCCCCTGGACAAAGTTGAGAAGAACGACAAGCGGGTCATTCAACTGCTCGCCGGGCGGCTGATTTCCGCCCAGATGCCCAGCGGCGGGTGGGGGTACAAGACCCACAAGTACCCCGAAACGGGCGTGATCCAACTGGTCGCCGCGCTGAACAAGCTGAGCAAACCGCCCAAAGACGGGCCGAAACCGGACGCGGACAAGCTGAAACTGACCGTCCCGGCCGACATGCGCCGGCTGGCGGTGTGGGACGACACCACGGGCAAGCTCCCGGCCGACCCGAAGGACAAGCGGCAGGACCTGTACGACGCGACCACCGACAACTCGAACACGCACTTCGCGATGCTCGGGCTGTGGGCGGCCCGCAAGTACGACATCCCCGTGGACCGCACGTTCGCGCTGGTCGCCCGGCGGTTCCGCAACACCCAGGGCGGCGGCGGCACCTGGTCCTACGACTACATCCGCTCCGGGGGCGACGGCGGCAACCAGTTCACCTGCATCGCGCTTTTGGGGGTCGCCATCGGCCACGTCGTCAGCCCGCCGTCGGGCATCGCGCCGGAGGCCGACCCGGTGATCCTCAACGCGTTCGCCGCGCTGGTCAAGTCGGTCGGCGAACCGGTCGGCGACACCAACAACCGGCCGACGGTCAAGGCCGCCGGCGGCCTGTACTTCCTCTGGGCGATGGAGCGGATCGCGGTCCTCTACGACATCCAGAAGCTCGGCAAGAAGGACTGGTATCAGTGGGGGGCGGAGATCCTCGTTTGCAACCAGAAGGCCGACGGGGCCTGGAGCGACGACGGCGGCTACCCCGGCCAAACCCCGGTCCTCAACACCTGCTTCGCGCTCCTGTTCCTGAAGCGGGCCAACCTCACACCCGACCTCGGGGCGGCGCTCAAATTGAACACCGCCGCGCTGACGGCGAAGGTGGACGACAAGATCGCCCCGAAGGTCGAGCCGAAGCCGGAGCCGAAGGTCGAAACGACCCCGACCCCGAAGGTCGAGGAGCCGCCGCCGAAGAAAGAAGAACCGAAGGTCACTCCGACCCCGGTCGTGACCCCGGCGCCCGCCCCGGACCCGGAACCGACCCCCGCGCCGAAGAAATCGCCGTGGCTGTGGATCGTACTCGGGGTCGCGCTCGCCGGGATCGTCGGCGGTGGGCTGGTGTTCTTGGTCGTCAAGAACATGAACAAGGACGAGGACGAGGAGAAGCCCAAGAAGAAAAAGAAGATCAAGTCCGAGGGCGGTGAGGGAGGTGGAGGCGGAAAGGCCACCAAGAAGGTGAAACAGGACGTCGAACTGGACGACGACTAGAGATCAGAGGACAGAGGCCCTCTGATACACGAACTCGGTGAGCGTATCCTGTTTGTGAGAATGGAGCCGCGACCGGCAGGGAGCGGGCCGACCACGAACCGCGAAGGTGAACGGCCCGCTCCGGTCGCGGCTCACTACCGATGAGACACCAACACCGGGTTCGTGTGTGAGAAATCACCCCGCGCGGGCGGCGTCTTCCTTGCGGAGGGTGCCGCGATGATCTCGTTCGTGATCCCGGCGTACAACGAGGAGAAGTACCTCCCGGACACACTGCGCGCCCTGTTCGCGTCCGCGGAAGTCGTCGGCGAGCCGTTCGAGGTCATCGTGGCCGACGACGCCTCGACGGACCACACGGCCGCCGTCGCGCGGGCCCGCGGCGCGCGGGTTGTGGCCGCGAACAACCGTCAGATCGCGGCCACGCGCAACGCCGGCGCCCGCGCCGCCCGCGGGGACGTGTTCTTCTTCGTCGATGCCGACACCCTGGCGAACCCGGCGGCGATTCGCGCGGCGCTCCGATCACTTCGCAACGGTGCCGCCGGCGGCGGGTGCCTGTTCCGCTACGACGACCCCGTTCCGCTGTGGACGCGGGCCGTGTACCCGCTCGCGATGCTCGCCTGCCGGATGGTCGCCGTCACGGGCGGGTGCTTCCTGTTCTGCACGCGGGAGGCGTTCGCGGCGGTCGGCGGCTTCTCGGAAGAGATGTTCGCGGCCGAAGAGATGGTCTTCGCGCAATCGCTCAAGCGGATCGGCCGGTTCGTCGTCCCGCGCCCGGTCGTGGTCACGTCGGCCCGCAAGCTCGCGCTCCTGACGGCCCGGCGGGTCGTGAAGCTGCTCGCACTCGGACTGCGGAAGGGGTCCGGGAGTCGCGACGGATTAGAGCTCTGGTACGGCGACCGCACCGGCATCTCGCGCTGAGGGGCTTCCGCTCCGCGTCACATGAACCATTGCGGTGTCGCGATCCACTTCAGCTCGCCGGCGGCTTTCTCCGGGGGGCCCTTAAACGCCACACACGCCGCGGCGCCCTTCGCCAGCGGGATGCTGCCCTCGGCGGCGCCGATGAGCCACTCGAGGTAGGCGCCCAACTCCGGCATGTGCCCGACCGCCGCGACGTGCTCGCCCGGCCCCGCGGCGAGGAACTCCGACAGCTTCGCCGGCTGCCACTGCCCCGGGGCGAGGTGGTCGCACGTCACCGGGCGCGCGCCCGGGAGCACCACCGCGAGCAGTTCGATGGCGGTCTGGTGCGCCCGCACCAGCGGGCTGGCGGCGACCGCATCGACCGGTAATGCGAGCCGGGCGAACGCTTCTCCCAGCGCGCGGGCCTGTGCCAGGCCGTGCGGGGTCAGGGCGCGGTCGAAGTCGCGCGGGGCGCCGGGCGAGCCGAGTTCGACGGCCTCGGCGTGCCGGATCAGGTACACGAGCATCGGGTTCACCGAATCCTCGCGCCGTTCTGCCCTTCCGGCCCGACGGCGCAACTCCTACATTACATGATGCGCCTGACTTCACCAGATAAGGATCCACGCGAAACGCATCCATGAAGCGGACCGACATTCGTAACGTCGCGGTGATTGCTCACGTTGACCACGGCAAGACCACGCTCGTTGACCAGATGCTGCGGCAATCCGGGCAGTTCCGTTCGGAAGAACTGGACAAGCTCGTCGGGGGCCAGCACGGCCTCATCATGGACTCCAACGACCAGGAGCGCGAGCGCGGGATCACGATCCTGGCCAAGAACTGCGGGATCCGCATCGGCGACGTGAAGGTGAACCTGATCGACACCCCCGGTCACGCCGACTTCGGCGGCGAGGTCGAGCGCATCCTGAAGATGGCCGACGGGGCGTTCGTGCTGGTGGACGCGGCCGAGGGGCCGCTCCCGCAGACCCGGTTCGTGCTGAAAAAGGCGTTCGCCGCGGGGCTGAAGCCGATCGTCATCATCAACAAGATCGACCGCCCGGACGCGCGCATCACCGACGTTCACGCGCTGATGTTCGACCTGTTCATCGAGCTGGGAGCCGACGACGACACCGCCGTCTTCCCGGTCATCTACGCGAGCGGCCGTTCCGGCGTCGCGACCACCGACCTGGCCGTGCCACCCAAGGACTTGCGCCCGCTGTTCGACGCGATCCTCAACAACGTCCCGCCCCCGGACGTGGACCAGACCGCCCCGCTGCAAATGCAGGTGGCGGCGCTGCAGTACAGCGAGTTCGTCGGCAAGATCGCCATCGGCAAGATCTTCGCCGGCAAGATCAAGAAGAACCAGAAGGTGTCGGTCGTCAAGCAAAAGGACGGGTCCGTGTTCCCGGACACCGTCGTTCAGGTGCTGGAGTTCGACCGGCTGGCCAAGCGGGAGGTGGACGAGCTCCGCGCCGGCGACGTGTGCGCGATCGTCGGCATCGACGACGCGGACATCGGCGACACCATTTGCGAGTTCGACAAGCCGCACGCGCTGCCGCCGCTCACGATCGACGAGCCGACCCTGGACATGGTGTTTCGGGTGAACGACTCGCCGTTCGCCAGTAAAGAGGGCAAGCCGCTGACGAGCCGCGAGCTGCGCGACCGGCTCGCCCGCGAGCTCCAGCACAACGTCGCGCTCCGCGTGCAGCCCGGCGAGCGCGAGAGTGAGTTCATCGTGAGCGGGCGCGGCCTCTTGCACCTGGGCGTGTTGCTCGAAACGATGCGCCGCGAGGGGGCCGAGGTCGCGGTCGGCAAGCCGCGGGTGATCGTCAAGGAGATCGGCGGGCACAAGCACGAGCCGTACGAACACCTCGTCGTGGAGGTGCCCAACGACCACCAGAACACGGTGATGCGGCTGGTGCTGGAGCGCCAGGGCGAGTTCCAGCGGATGGAGAGCCACCGCGGCAGCACGCAGGTCGAGTTCCACATCCCGGCGCGGTCCCTGATCGGGCTGCGGACCCGGATGCTGACCGCGACGCAGGGCACCGCGATCATGCACCACAACTTCCTCGACTACCGGCCGCTGAAGGGCGCGGCGGCCGGCCGGGCCACCGGCGTGTACATCTCGAAGAACACGGCGAAGGTGACCGCGTACTCGGCCGAGGGGCTGGCCGGCACGCTGTTCGTGGCCCCGCAGGACGAGGTGTACGAGGGGCAGATCGTCGGCGAGCACGGGCGCGACAAGGACATGGTGGTGAACGTGACCGACCCGAAGCCGCTGACCAACATGCGGGCCAGCGGCAGCGACGCGAAGGCCGTGCTGAAGCCGCCGGTCCGGTTCTCGCTGGAAATGGCGCTGGAGTTCATCGAGGACGACGAGCTGGTCGAGATCACGCCGAAGTCGGTGCGGATGCGGAAGCTCTGGCTCAAGGAGAGCGACCGCAAGAAGCTCGCAAGGCAACAGGTGTGACGAGGTTCTTTAGCCGCGAGCCGAAGGCGAACGCTCGCCTTCGGCTCGTCTACGCGCTCTCTTCCACAACAACCTCGACGGATTTCACCACGGCGCCGGCAAATTCGGCCGCCGCGAGATCGCGCACGAGCGGCTTCACCTCTTCGAGCCACTCGGCCGCGAGTACTCCACCCCGCAGCGGCGCGAACGCGAGCATCAACTCGCCTGCCGCCGCGGACCGATCCGGGTCGATCGTCAGCCGCAGTCGCTTGTCGATGGCTCGCATCCGGGTGGCGAACCACGCTGCCGCCAGCGCCGCCTGTGCCGGATCGGTGCCAGGCGCCAGAGCCAGGGTGACGTGAAGCCACCGCCGCGGAGCTGGCGACATTGCGATGATGTTGACCCCATCAACTTCCGCGGACGCCCGGTCAAGCGCGACCGGTAGCGGCGCGGCCGGGGTTCGAGCCGGTGGACGATGGTTCTTCGGTGTCATGGCAGTTGCACCACGTAAAAGTACTCGTTCGACAGAACGACGCGGCCCCGCCGCTTCGACCGGTAGAGGCGAATCGAGTGGCACCCGGGTCCGCAGACCGGCACGTTTGCCAGTCGAAACGCGTAATCGCGCAGCGGTTCGTTCGGGCGAAAGGTGATCTGGTACGGCGGATACCAGTTGACCAACCGCTCGCCTTCTGGAGCGCCGAGCCAAAAAACCTCTACCTCGAACTGCGCAACGCCGGTTCCGTTCACGAACCGGGCGAACACGTTCAGTTCGGGAATGACCGCCGGGAATTCGGTGTCACCCACGAAGTTGTAAACGTGCCCGACGCCGAGCAAGTTGTAGAAATTGTTCACCCCGACCGGCGGTATGACCCGAGCTTCGAGACAAGCAACCCAGTGCTGCACGGCCAGGCGACTCATGTGAGCGGCACCTCCACCACCCATCAGCGTACCACGAACAGCCTTCGCCCTCAATCGCCGCGCCCCACAAACGCCGAACCGCCGGGCTTCGGCCCGGCGGTTCGTGGCGGTTCGTGGCGGTTCGCGCACTCTCTCGGGGTCACGTCGCGGCCGGCGCGTCGGAGGTGACCGGCTGGTGCGCGGGGGCGGCGGCCCCCGCGGGGGCCGCGGCCGGGACCGTCGTGCCGTTGGTCGAGGGGTCGGATTTCGCCCGGCCCTTGCGCCCCTTCTTCTTCGGCTCGGCCAGCTTCGCGTTCTGCTTCACCTGGTCCTCCATCTCCTTGCCCGGCTGGAACGCGACGACGCACTTGGCCTCGACATCGACCCGCGCGCCGGTGCGCGGGTTGCGGGCCTTGCGCGGCCGGCGCTGCCGCACCTCGAACACCCCGAAGTTCCGCAGTTCGATCCGCCCCTCCCGGACCAGCGTGTCGATAATAGACTCAAACATCCATTCAACGATCTTTTTCGTTGCGAGCTGAGTCAGATTGCCTTTCAGGAGCGGCGGCTTCTGCTTGTTCGCCCGGTCGCAGATGGTTTTGATGATCTCTTTTTTGGTCACGAGAGTGGTCCCTCGGTGAAGGTCGGCCCGGGGTCGTCCGCGAGAGCTGTGTGCGCCTAAGTCTAGACGGGGCATAGACTCGCGTCAAGGGAATAGCCCGCCGGGCGCCGCGCCGCGGCGCGGGTTTGCACGCCGCTGGCGCCGCGGTAAGCCGGGTTGTTCCGTCCGGCCGGGCGGGTTATAAGGGCGCGCGAATTTCACCGGTCCGGTGGCAGGTGGGGCACGATGCGGAACTTCCGGCGGTGCGTCTGGTTCTCGTGGCCGTACCGGCGCCGGTTCGCCGCGTCCGTGGTTTGCGCCCTGGTCGTCGCGGTGCTGTGGAGCGTCAACCTCTCGGCCCTGTTCCCCATCCTCAAACTGCTCAAGGACGGCCAGAACCTCCAGCAGTGGGTGGACAAGGAGATCGAAAAGCACCAGGAGAAGCACCGGACGCACGCGAAGGAAGTCGAGAAACTCAACAGCGCGCTGGCGGGCCTGGAGAAGACCGAACCGGACGAGACCGAGCGGGAGAAGAAGCGCCGCGGGTACTCGGCGCTGCTGGCGTACAACACCGACCAGCAGGACTACCACGCCGCGTGGGACTACCGCTACCAGTGGCTCCGCGCGAAGGTGATCCGGCACCTGCCGTCCGACCCGTTCGAGACGTTCCTGTGGATCATTGGCGCGCTGCTGGTGTGCGTGGTCGTCAAGGGCGTGTTCGAGTTCTTCCACGAGTCGCTGGTCGGGCACGTCACCAACCGGACCGTGTTCGACATCCGCAACGCGCTGTTCCGCCGGGTGGTGCGCCAGGACGTGCGCCAGCTCCAGGCGGCCGGCACCGTCGATCTGATGTCGCGCGCGACCACCGACACCGAGCAGGTCGCGGCCGGGTTGAAGGTGCTCTACGGGCGGGTGGTGGCCGAGCCGTTCAAGGCCGCCGCCTGTGTCATCGCGGCGTGCATCATCAGTTGGCAGCTCACGCTCCTGTTCGTCGTCATCGTGCCGCTGGCGCTGTACGTGCTCACGAAGGTGAGCAAGGCGATGCGGAAGGCCGCGAAGCGGGCGCTCGAACGGATCTCGGCGCTTTCGAAGATCCTGCGCGAGGCGCTCGACGGGGTGCGCGTGGTGAAGGGGTTCACGCGCGAGGCCCACGAGCGGCGCCGGTTCCGGGCGGCCAACCGCGAGTACTTCCGCAAGGCGATGCGGCTGGTGAACCTCGACGCGTTCGCCAACCCGGCGATCGAGGTGCTGGTCGTCATCGCCGTGTCGCTGGCGCTGTTGGCCGGGGCGTACCTGGTCATCACCAAGAACACGCACATCGGCGTGTTCCGCATGTGTTCGCAACCACTCGAGTTCGAGACGCTGCTCCAGTTCTACGTGTTCCTCGCGGCCATCGCCGACCCGGTGCGGAAGCTCTCCAGCGTGTACGCCAAGTTGCAGGGCGCCGAGGCAGCCGGCGTGCGCATCTTCGAGGTGTACGACCGCGAACCGAAGGTCGAGGCCAATCCCGGCGGCCCGCGCCCGACCGGGGTCGCGAAAAAGATCGAGTTCCGGCACGTGTGCTTCGCGTACAACCCCGCGGCCGAGCACCCCACGCTGGACAACGTGAGCTTCACCGTGCGGGCCGGCGAGACCGTCGCCGTGGTGGGCGGCAACGGCAGCGGCAAGACCACGCTGTTGGCCCTGCTGCCGCGGTTCTTCGACCCGGACTCCGGGGCCGTGCTCATCGACGGCGTCAACGTCCGCACCGCGCACCTGCGGTCGGTGCGCAAGCTCATCGGCGTCGTCACCCAAGACACCCAACTGTTCGACGACACGGT
>CAZBXY010000145.1:0-18752 GCA_964495365.1 uncultured Frigoriglobus sp.
ACCGATGACCAACTGCAACGGCCAGAAACTGTTCAGAAGGCTGAAGGGTTACTCTCGCCCCAGGGGCCGGAGGGGGACCAAGCGTCGGGCAGGACGTGGCATCGACACGTGCCGGGAGGCGGACGCTGAACTCGCTTCCCTTGCCGGGACCTTCGCTGCGAACCTGGATAGTGCCGCCGTGCAGTTCGACCAGGTTCTTGACAAGGGTGAGGCCAATTCCCAGACCGCCCTGCGAACGGGGCTGCTGGGCGTCCGCCTGCGTGAAAAGGTCGAAGATGTGCGGCATCGTCTCGGCCGCGATGCCCACGCCGGTGTCGCGCACCCGCACAACTGTTTCCGTGCTCGCTACTGTGGCGCTTACCCAGATGCTGCCCCCCACGTCCGTGTACTTGGCGGCGTTGTTCAGCAGGTTCACGAAGACCTGCTGCAAGCGCAGCGGGTCCGCGTCCAGCCAGACGGGCTCCTTCGGGAGCGACAGGTACAAGCCGTGTTTGCGTGACTCGATCAGCGGCTGTACCGAATCGACCGCGCGCTGAATAACCGCGCCGAGTTGCACGGCTTGCTTGTTGAGGATGACCTTGCCGGTTCCGGCCCGCACCACGTCGAGCAGGTCGTCTACTAGCGCGCGAAGTTGCCCGGCTTGCTGCTCGATGATGTCGAGCGGCTCGCGCAGGGTGAAGTGCCCGCCTATCCGCCGCCGGAGGAGCTGCACCGAGTGAAGGATAGGGGCGAGCGGGTTTCTGAGTTCGTGGGCGAGCGTGGCGATGAAGTGGTTCTTCCGCTCGTCGGCCGCAAGCAGGGCCTCGGCCCGGCCACGGAGGACGTCCTGAATCTCCTTCTGGTCGGTGCTGTCGCGCATGATTTTCACGAATCCTTGCAGGTCCCCTGCGTCATCGCGCACGGAGGTCAGGACGCCGCTCGCCCAGAATCGCGTGCCGTCCTTGCGCAAGTGCCAGCGCACATCTTCCGAGTGTCCCTGCGTTATAGCGGTGTTCATCTCGTGCTTAGGCTCACCCCGTGCGCTGTCCTCGGGCGTGAAGAGGCGGCCGAACGGCTGGCCGATGATCTCCGATGCCTCATAGCCCAGGATATACTCGGCACCAGGGTTCCAGCTCGTGATGCGACCGAGGCGGTCGAGAAGAATGATGGCGAAATCCTTCACGGCCTCGACGGCATAGTGAAACAACACTTCGTCTTGGTGGTCTGGTCCTTTTGCAGGTCTCGGTTCTGGCATCTCACTCGTTTCTTGTCCCGTCGGTGCGCCTGTCACCGCAAGACCTCAAAGCATGGAAGTGTAGTAAGGACGACATAAGTCTGCCATGAGCAAGTTGATCACAGAAAGTAAACCGGCGATAGGCCAGTCAGTAGTCCTCCGGCAAAAGAACGGTTGTCACCGAACGGTCTGCCTCGGTGATGATCCAGAAGCGGCTTTCGCCTTGACCGTAGGGCGAAAACAACCTGCCTCCAGGCTGAACGGCGGTGCGTCCTGAACCGCCATACTATCCCAAAGATCCTCGACCAGGAGGATGTGCTCGGCGGGGTTTAAGTGGGAGAAATCAAAGGGGCGGCTACTCATGGGTCGTCGTACCTGCCGGAGGTCACGACTTCCGGACTGTTGCCATACAAGGCATCCTCGGATGAGGTGTCCGGTCGAACTTCGCCTGCGACCTCGCTCGTAGGGGCACCGGGCACGGCCGGCTCAGTCCCGCGCCGGACGACGTGGTTGAACAGTTCCAGCTTCTGGTAGAGCGCGGGGAGAACCAGCAGGGTCAGGATGGTGGCCGTGACGAGACCACCGATGACCACCGTCGCCAGGGGCTTTTGCACTTCCGCGCCCGCACCGGTGGCGATGGCCATCGGGACGAAGCCCAGCGAGGCGACCAGTGCCGTCATGAGGACGGGCCGGAGGCGGGACAGTGCGCCTTCCACGATGGCCAGATTCGGCTTCGTCCCTTCCTGGATCAGTTGGTTGATGCGGCTGACCATCACGAGGCCGTTGAGCACGGCCACGCCAGAGAGGGCGATGAAGCCGACTGCGGCGGAGATGGAGAACGGCATCCCGCGCAACCAGAGTGTGAGGATGCCACCGGTCAGCGCCAGCGGCACGCCGGAGAAGACCAGTAGCGCTTGCCCGGCCGATCCGAGCGCCGTGAAGAGCAACAGGAAAATCATGAAGAAGCAGGCGGGCACGACGACGCTGAGCCGGGCCTTGGCCTCCTGAAGGTTTTTGAACTGCCCTCCCCACTCCAGCCAGTAGCCGGCGGGCAGCTTCACCTGCCTGTCGATCGTGGCCTGTGCGTCCTCGACGAAGGAGCCGATGTCGCGGCCGCGCACGTTCGCCTGCACGACGACGCGCCGCTTGCCGTTCTCCCGACTGATCTGGTTGGGGCCGTCCGTGATTTCCATCTTCGCCACCTGCTTAAGGGGGATGTAGGCCGTTCGTCCCGGGTCTCGTTCCGCCGTTTCGCCGGCCGGAAGCGGAAGCAGGATCGGCAGGTTTTCGAGCGAGGCGAGGTCCTGCCGGAGGAAATCCGGCAGCCGCACGACGATGTCGAACCGCCTGTCGCCTTGGAAGACCAGCCCGGCCTCGCGACCGCCGACGGCGATGGCCAGCACGTCCAGCACGTCGCTGACGTTAAGCCCGTAGCGGGCGATCGCGTACTTGTCGAGTTTCACCTCCAGCATCGGCAAGCCGGAGGTCTGCTCCACCTTCACATCCGCCGCACCCGCGATGCCACGCAGGACCTGGGCGAGTTGGGCGGCGGTCTTTTCCATGACCGGGAACTCGTCGCCGTACACCTTGACGGCGACATCGGAGCGAACGCCCGAAATCAGTTCGTTGAAGCGCATCTGGATCGGCTGGGTGAACTCGTAGTTGTTCCCCGGCACTTGCGCGACGGCTTCGCTGATCCTGCGGATGATCTCGGTCTTCGGGGCATCGGGATTCGGCCACTCCGTCTTCTCCTTCAGGATGATGAAGGTGTCGGTGACGTTCGGCGGCATGGGGTCCGCGGCCATCTCCGCCGTGCCGGTCTTGGAATAGACGAAGGCCACCTCGGGAATCCGGCTCACCGCTTTTTCGACGTGGAACTGGAGGTCTTGCGATTGCGACAGCGACGTGGAGGGAATGCGCATCGCGTGCATGGCGATGTCCTTCTCGTCGAGGGTGGGTATGAACTCCTGTCCCATCGTCGCGAACAGCCCGAGGGCGAGGGCGAATCCGGCGGCCGCCGCGCCGATCACTCTGCCCGGGCGGCGGAGGGAATAGCCCAGGCAGGGTTCGTACCACGCCTTCGCCGTGAGGACGATGCGGCTCTCCTTCTCCTCGACCCGGCCCTTGACGAAGAGGGCGATCATCGCGGGCACGAAGGTCAGGGAGAGGATGAAGGCGGCAACGAGGGCGAGGATCACCGTGACGGCCATCGGCTCGAACATCTTGCCTTCGACGCCGCTGAAGGTGAGCAGGGGGATGTAGACCATGATGATGATGCCCTGCCCGAACACGGAGGGCTGGATCATCTCCCGGCTGGCCAGCAGCACCTCGTGCATCCGCTCCCGCAGGTCGAGTTGCCGGCCCTGGTGGTGCTGCCGCTCGGCGAGCCTCCGCAGGCAGTTTTCGGTGATGATGACCGCGCCATCGACGATCAGCCCGAAGTCGAGCGCACCCAGGCTCATCAGGTTTCCGCTAACGCCGCCGCGGATCATCCCCATCGCGGTCATGAGCATCGACAGCGGAATCACGAGTGCCGTGATGAGCGCCGCGCGGATGTTGCCGAGCATCGCGAACAGGATCACGATCACGAGGAGTGCCCCCTCGGTCAGGTTCTTCTCCACCGTGGCGATGGTACGGTCCACCAGCTTGGTGCGGTTCAGTACGGTCTTCGCCCTGACGCCGGGCGGCAGCGTGCGGTTGATGTCGGAGAGTTTCCGATCGACCGCCTCGGAGACGGTGCGGCTGTTTTCGCCGATGAGCATGAGGGCGGTGCCGACCACGACCTCCCCGCCGTTCTGCGAGGCCGACCCGGTGCGCAGCTCCTTGCCGATCCCGACACGGGCGACGTCCTTCAGGTAGATGGGCACGCCGCGGTTGGCGACGACGATGTTCCCGATCTGTTCGGAGTTTGCGATGCGCCCGTCCGAGCGGACCACGTAGGCTTCGCCGTTACGCTCGACGTAGCCCGCACCGATGCTGGAGTTGTTGCGTTCCAGAACCTGCACGATGTCCGAGAATCCCAGGCCGAGGGCGACCAGCTTTTGCGGGTCGGGCTGTACGTGATACTGCGTGACGTAGCCGCCGATGGCGTCCACCCCGGCGACGCCGCGGACGCCCTTCAGTTGCGGGCGGATGATCCAGTCCTGCACGGTGCGCAGGTAGGCGGCGAGTTCGAGGTCCGTCTTGAAGCTCTGCCCTTCGGGGGTCAGGTAGCTGCCGTCCGGCTGCCAGCCCGGTCGGCCGGCTAGGGTCTCCGCGCCTTCGCCGCGCGGGTGGGTGTATTCGACCGTGTACATGTAGATCTCGCCGAGGCCGGTGCTGATCGCGCCCATTTTCGGCTCGACGCCGGCGGGCAGCGCCTCGCGGGCCTGGCCGATGCGTTCGCCGACCTGCTGGCGTGCGAAGTAGATGTCCACGTCGTCGCTGAAGACGGCGACCACCTGCGAGAACCCGTTGCGCGAAAGCGAGCGCGTGTACTCCAGGCCCGGGATGCCGGCCAGTGCCGTCTCGATGGGGAAGGTGACCTGCTTCTCCGTTTCCATCGGGGAGAGGGCGGGCGCGAGGGTGTTGATCTGGACCTGGTTGTTGGTGATGTCCGGGACCGCGTCGATGGGAAGGTTCCTGAGCGAGTAAACCCCGAACGCGGCCATCGCGGCGGTCAGCAGTACGATCAGGACACGGTTGCGAAGGGAGAAGCGTAGGATGGGTTCGATCATGGGCGTTCTCCCCTGTCAGATCAGTGTTAGCATCGTCGGCACGTCGCCCTTCGCCCGCAGCTCGCACAGGGTCTCCAGGACCGGGATGCCCAGGAGGAAGAGCGAGCCGCCGAGGATGGTCCGCAGTACGAAATGGAAATTCACCCCCAGCTCCTCCGGGCTGTCCCAGATCCTGAGGTTGGGAATCCAGCGCGGCACGCGCCGCACGTAGCGCTGGTAGCGGAGGCCGTATTTCCGGTGCAGGCACACTTCCTCACGCGCCACCGTGGCGGAGAAGTACGCGGCGAAGGCCGCGGCAAGGAGGAGGGTGATCGAGACACTCGCCGTCAGCAGCGCAAGGCCCGTCGTTGCGAGAAACGACCCAACATACTGGGGGTTGCGAACGGTCGAGAACGGTCCCCAGGTGATCAACTCGTCGTTGTCCCGGCCGCAGCGATAGAGCGAGGTGAAGACGCTGATCAGCACGCCGACGGGCACGAGGAGGTGGCCGGCCCAGTCCATGATCTCGTGTGGCAGGCTGTGCTGCGGCCAGAGCGGGGATGTCACGGCAACGACGGGCAGGACCACGGCGATGAACAAGCGGGTGTACTCGATGCGCGCTTTGAGCGCGAGGCTGCTCACGCCCATTTTCGACGGTAGCTCGATACGGTTCGTAGGTGTCTGCATGGTCCCCCTCAGTGCTCGTGTTCCGCGCCGGCCTTGCCGATGTCGGCTTTGATCAGGAAGCTGTTCCTCGCGACGTAACGCTGCCCCGGGGACAGGCCGCTCTTGACCTCCGCCCACTCTGTGTCGCTGCTCCCGACCTCGACCGGTCGCGCCTCGAAGCCCGTCTCGCTCTCCTGCACGAACACCACGGGCCTGCCTTCCACGCGCTGGATGGCCTCGGCCTTGACGGCCACGGGGACCGTCCTTTCCGAGAGCACGATGTCAGCCCGGATGTTCATACCCGAACGCCAGTGGCCGTCGGCGTTGTCGATCACCGCGCGGGCCACTACCGTTTGGCTGGTGGCTTCGGCGGCGGGCAGCAGCAGCGAGACCGTGGACTCGACGACCAGCGGATCATCGAGGCAGGTGATCCTCACCTTCTGCCCCGCCTTGACCCGCTCGGCATCCTTGGAAAAGACGGATAGCTCGGCCCACAACGTCCCGAGGTCGGCAATCACGAACAAAGGTGCCTCGCCCGCGATCTCCCCGATATTGGCGTTGCGGCTTACGACCGTACCCGAGACCGGGGCCTTGACGGGATAAATTTGCAGGCTGTCGTTGCTCTCGACCGTGGCGAGGGGGTCGCCCTCCCGGACCACCAGCCCCGGCTCGCTGCTCACGCTGCGGATGACGCCGGGGAACCGGGCCTTGACCTGGGCGGTCGTGTTCTGATTGAACGTCACGCGCCCGCTGACGCCAAGAGTCTCGTGGATCGTGCCTTGGCCGGCTTCAGCAATCTCGATGTCGAGATCCTTGATCGCCTCGGCACTGATTGTGGTTTCCTCGCCGTGACCTTCCTCCTCGTGCCCGGCCGCGCCCTTCGCCCCGCGCTCGTCTCCGTGTTCCTTGTGGTCGTGCGCCTCGGCCTCTCCGTGTTGGGGGGCCACGCTGGCGGGGCGATCCGGGGGGAAGAGAAGATAGATGCCCGCGCCGCCGGCGATCGCGATCAAGAGGATCAAAAGGCGTTTACTCATCATTGGATTCCTCCGTCGTCGATTTCGGTAGATGTGTTGCTGTCAGTCGTTCCGTGACCGCCCGCGCCGTGTGATAGGCTTTCAGGGCGGCGACGTATTGCTGCCTCGCGCCGAAGAGACTGCGCTGGGCGTCGAGCACCTCGATATAGGCGAATCGGCCGAGGCCGTAGCCCTCGCGGGCGAGCGCGAACGCTTTCTGTGCCGCGGGAAGGATTTCGGCCGAGAGCGTTTTGGCCAGCGCGTGGGCGCTTCTCATTTGCTGCTCTGCCCGCGCCAGGTCGGCACTGAGCGACCGCGCCGCGTATCGGTTGCCCTCCTCGGTCTGGGTCACCTCGCTGCGGGCTTTCTCGATGTTGCCACGATTCGCATTGAGAACCGGAATCGGGAGGGCGACCCCCACCATGAGAGCGTTGCCGTTCGCACTCGGTATCCGGACCAGCCCGGCGCTGAGCGTCGGGTCGGGCACCGCGTTCGCTCTCTCCAGGTCCAGTCTTGCCCTGGATTGCTCCAGCGCCGTACCCAGCTTTGCCAGGTCGGGATTGGCCTTGAGCCGCTCGGGATCGGCGGACACGGTCTTCCCGGGCAGCGCGAAGAACGCCTTCGTGTCGAGCTTGAAGGACGGGTCATCCTCATCCAGCAGCGCGGCGAGCGCTACAAAGCTGATCTCGCGTTCGCGCTTGGCGTTGTCGAGGGCCACACTCGCGGACGCGCGTTCCACCTCGGCCCGGCTCTTCTGGATGAGGGGAGAAGCGGCGGCGTCCACGCGCACGCTGACGGAGTGAAGTACGTCCTCGGCGAGGGCCTTTTGTTCGGCGGCGAGCCGCACATTCTCCTCCGCCGCCACCGCCTCGGCGAAGGCGATGGTAACGTCGCGGATCAGGTCCAGAGTAGTCGCCTGCCTTTCCAGGCCGGCGATCTGCACGCCCTTGTCGGCGATGTCAATCCGGGCAGACCGCTTGCCGCCCACCTCGATGAGTTGGCTCACCTCGTAGACGCTCTGGCCCGGGCTTACGACCTTGTACCCCCCGCTCGCGTTGAAGTTCTGCTTGCCGTAGCCGACCGCGGGGTTTGGCAGTGCGCCCGCCTGCCGCCGCCCACCGCGGCTTGCCGCGACGGACGCCTGTGATGCCTTCAGGCGCGGTGAATGAGCCAGGGCGTGTCTGATAGCCTCGTCAAGCGTGAGGATGTCCGATTTCTTTTTGGCTCGCGTGGAGTCGTAAGTCTTGGGCGGGTTCGCCGCATCGCCCGCCGGGGGTTCCTCTACTGGCGACGACTCCGCCGTGGCGTGAGCCAGGACAAACGGGCTTCGGGCGATCGCGGCGCTCGGCAGCACGGCTGCCAAAACGAGGCACGGAAAAAGGCGCATCATGAGATCACTCACTAATTGACGAGGGAATTGTGGGAAATGTAAAGAGGGCGTCGCCGCCGCGATTCCGCGGACCAGTCTCGCCATTGCCGTCGAGACGGGCTACGCGAGGGAGGGAGGTTCCAGGAGCGGGCTGGGGCCGAAGGCGGCCAGCAACGGGTCTGCCAGCAGTGGCAGGCGGAGGCGCGTCAGCATCAATGACGGAACGGGGGATTCATCAGGAGCGACGTTGCCGTAATGCGAGTGAACCGTGCAGCAATGATGGTCGCTCGCGGGCTGGTCGTGATTCCCACCTGCCTTGCCGTCGTCCGCGTCTGCGATCCCGCACGCGTGGGTCGGGGATTCCAACGAGGTATAGCCTGCGATCACCGGCGACACGAGCAGGGACAGGATGAGCAGAACATATGCAATGCACTTCAACATGCGCCGCACTATACATATTTTCCGAACTCGCGCAATGCTTTTTTCAACGGCTACCATCTCAGTCGAGGTACCGAGCGGACGCGATCCGGGCGGCAGGTGCCAGCTATGGCCCGCGGGCACTAATCGTTCGCTGGCCGGGCTCTTTGCCGTTGGCCACGTTCACCATTCGACTTCCTCCTGGTCGAGGAACGCGGGCTCGGTCATCCCGACGATCCTGCCCACATCCTCGTTCTCATCGTACTCGATGATGCTGTCGCATCTCCTACAGCGGTACAGGTAGCCGTCGGTCCAATCCTGTTTGATGGGCTTCACGAATTGGCCGCTCTTCAGACAGGGATAAAACCCGTCGGTGTGTGTCTGGTTGCCGCACTGGCAGGTCCAGTCGTCGCCAATGAATCGTGCTTTGGTCATGTCCAATCCTTTCCTTGTTCCGGCCCGCCAGTCAGGCCGTGCGGGGAGCGACCGCACCGGTTGGGGCTGCGAGCGGAAAGCGAAACCGGGAGGGTCCGCGCAGCGGAAACCCGGTTGGCAGCTTGTAGCTCGCGGCTGCCGGTGCAGCATCCCCAAGCCCAGGCCCCGCGGCGGGCGGCGGGGGAGGTGTTGCGGGGTGAACGGGTTCTGCCGTCGGATATGCAATTCGGCGTTCATGTCGGCGAGATTGCCGGCTCAGCACTTCCTTGGTTTTTGCGTGCTTGTCAGGAGTGCTGCTCATGGTCGTGGCACAGCTTCCCTGCTCTTCTCCAGCGTGGACTGGGAGGCTCACGGCTGGCGGAATGTAACGGCTCAGTGGCCTTCGAGCAACAGTAGCGACAGGATGGCGCTTCCCGCTGTCACTACATCGCCGATAGGTAGGCATGAAGTCATTGGAGTCAATCAGGAAGCGAGCCATGAAAGTAGGCATGGTGCGATGGAGAGCAGGTTGGCTCAAATTGCTAATGCTTGATAGGGAATCTGCCTTCGACAGCAGCGTTTATTACCACGGCGACAAAGCAGAGAATAAGGATAATGCACCAGACGAGTTCTAATCCCCCGTCGCGACTCATATGCCTCCTGTTTCCTCATAGTCGCGGTCTTCGGCCTCATCTTCCGCACGTCGCTGTTCAGGGGTGAGGGCGGCCCGACGACGATGCTCGTGAATTGCAATCACCACGCCCACGACAATCACGACTCCATTGATTATCAATAGTTTATCCATGCTATCCATATTCGTATCGCAGCTCATTGATCATGGTCATTTGGATGGCCAATTCTCAACATCTGTATCCTTCATTTCGTCCAACGTCAAGGACAGGATCGGTCCGTAGGCCCGGCGAGACTCCTCGACACCGACGAGACGTAACGGCTCAGTAATCATCGGGCAGCAACACCGTAGTCACTGAGCGATCCGCCTCGGTGATGATCCAGAAGCGATGCTCGCCCTCGCCGTAAGCGGAGAACAGCCTGCCCCCGTGCTGGAGGGCGGTATCGTTCGCCAGCGAATCCTCCGGGCACAGGTCGCCCCAATCGCCAGCGGAGTGGCGACAGAGGGCGGCCAGAACTTCTTCGGAGATCAACCGAAGGCTGGCGTTCCCGGTTATCACCACCTGGCCGAGCGGGAAGCGAGCGGGGCGGCTCATGGCTGGCCTCGCTCTTCAGGAGCCGGAGCGGCGGCTCCTCCGGGCGGAAGTCCGTGCAGGAATTCAACCGCCCGCTGGGCGTGTGCGGCGGCGTGGAAGATCGCACGCTTGTCCTCCTTCAGCACCTTGAGCCAGTGGTCAAGGTAAGCGGCGTGGTCGTCGCGCGGCTCGGTGGTGACGCCGAGGTCGCAGCAGAGGAACGCGGCCCCGATCTCGGCTACCAATTCTTCGCGGGCGTACCCCTCGTCGCCGAACTTGTTGCGGCCGAAGTCCCGGTCGAGACGGGACGGGTGTTTCGTCCAGTGGGTCATCTCGTGGGCCAGCGTCGCGTAGTAGCTTTCGGCGTCGGTGAACGACTCGAACGGGGGCATTTGCACGCAATCGGGACCGGGAGCGTAGCACGCCCGATTACCCCCGTGGCGTATGTCGGCTCCGGTATCGGCGAAGAAGCGGTCGGCCGCCTCGTTGCGAAGTACCGGGTCGATCCGGGGCGCGGCGGGTGTGAAGAAACGCGCCGGGAGCCCGTCGATCTGCTCCACGTTGAAAACGGTGTAGCCCTTCATGAAGTAGATGTCGCGCTCCGTCTCCTCCCCGTCTTCGGACGTCTCGGTCCTCGTCATGCGGTCGGCGTAGACGACCAGAGTTCCTTTCGAGCCTTTGCGGACGCTGGCGTTCAGCTCCTTCGCCTGGCGGAAGGTCATCCAGGTGGGAGAGGTGAAGTGTTGGTCAACGGCGGATGCCCAGAGCATCAGGACGTTGATTCCCTTGTAGGGCCGACCGCCAGCCCGCAGTGGTCGCGTGACGGGGCCGGCCCCGTGTCCGGCGCTCCACGGCTTGAGCCAGGGGCGAACGCCCCTTTCGAGGTCGGCGATGATCGCGTCGGTGACGCGGCGGTAGACGTCGCTTTGAACGGTGGTCATACGGGCCTCCGTTCTTCTTCCTGATCTCCGGGAGGTGTGAGCAGTTCGTAGGGGTTGTCGTCAAACAGGCGGGCGAATGGGATGAACTCGTAGTCCGGGCCGCGCCGGTTGACGGCACAGATGACGTAAACGGTCTGCCCCGTCACCCGCTCGCGGCATTCGAGCAGGCAGGCGGCACCGTCGGTGAACGCCTCATTCAAGGTGTTAAAATTGTCTCGGTACGGTTGCGGTATCATGGATGGACTCCTTTCCAAAAAAAAGCCGGCGGGCGTTGCCGCCCGCCGGAGTTGTTGATCAAGCTGCTTTCCTGGCCTTCTTGCCTTTGGCCGGTTTCGCCGTAGCGACAGCCCCGAAAGCCATGCCGGCGGGAAGCCAGGTCTTGAGCCGTTCGGCTTGTTCCGGTGGCCGGCCCGAGGTACCGGGTTCGTCGAAAGCTCGGTGAAGCTGATCGACCAGCAGCGATTTCTTGAGACCGCTACTTGAGATCGCCCACCCATCTCCCAGAACCTCGCGGCCGACCGCGAGCAGTTGGACGCGGTTGCGGCGGCTCAGGAAGTTGTCCTTTGTCGGCCGCCAGTAATCGGCCACGCGGCCTCCGGTCAGCGAGAGGGCGGTGTCGTAGGCCGTCGGTTCCCCGCCTTCGGTGGGGCCGAGTTTGGGTTGAAGCGTCAGCGCCACACAGTAGGCGAGCAGTTCGAACTTCGCCTCCTGCGGCAGCGAGCGGAACGCCTCGAATCGTGCGGCTTCCGATTTCGGCTTGCGCCAGCCGTTCGGAAGCGACTTTTCGATCGCTTCCAGGGCCGCGGTAGCGGGATTCGGCTCCTCGGCTCCGAGGTTGGCTCGGCTGCGGTTGAAAGCCGCATCCGGCCCGTCAGAGCATTCCCGCTCGTGCAGGATCTCGCTCGCCACCTGAAAGATCAGGAGATCGAGGGCAATCGCGGGATGCTTCGCGATTTCCACCCGCGCGACTTGCAGGCGGTAGCCGGCAAGATCGCGGCGAAGGCTTTCGGGCACGGCGCTTTTCGGCTTGGTCTGTTCCGCTGTGCTGTCGCCGTCCGCGTTGAGCAGTCGGGCCAGTTGCTTGCGGTGTTCCGGCTTGACCAGTCCCTTGTCGATGAAGGGGGTGCCGTCCTGGCCGATGGAGACACAGCAGCCCGCCAACACCTTGTGCTCGGCCTCGAAACCGACGAAGGAGGCGAGTTGCTCCTCCACCTCGTTCAACCGCTCCTGAGTAAGTCGCTGCTGCTCCAAGAGGGCGTCCGACTCGGCGTCCTCAAGGGCTTGTCCGATCTGCTCAAGCTCCGCGTCAAGACGTGACTTGAATTCGATCAACTCGTGCGGAGCATCGATCAACCGCGGCTTGATCCGGCCACAGCGGTGGATGAACTCGTAGTTTCGCTCCGGGTTGATCTCGATCCAGCCCCACCCCTCGGCTTCAAGCTCCTTGCGGATGTCGGACAGCTTCTGATCGGCCAGGCGGTGAAGAAGGGCGGGCTTTTCGAGGTAGACCGCGTCGCCAAAAAGGTCGGCGCGGGTCGAGCCCCCGGCCGCCACGTAGGCGTCGATGCCGACAAAGCGGGCCAGGTTGTCACTCGCTTCGATCAGCTTTTCGGTGAGGGCGGCGCGGATGGCACTGGGGTCGTCCTTCTGCCAGTCCTGGAGGGACTTGAACACCTTGAGTTGTCGGCGGTGGTCGTCGGCGATGGCGAAGGCCATCAGGCATTCCAGGGTCATGCCCTCGTTACGGTACGCGTCGAGGAGCTGCGGCGCGACGCGGGCGAGCTTCATCCGCTTGAGGACGTGGCTCTCATCGACGCCGAAGCGGTGGGCGACCTGGTCGGCCGTCTCACCCTTGTCGATGAGGGCGGCAAACGCCTCGAACTCATCGGCCGGGTGCATGGCCAGCCGGACGGTGTTCTCGGCGAGGCTCATTTCCAGTCCGTGCTCGTCGGGGACGACGTGGCAGGGAACCGCGAAATCAGCCGGCAGTTTGCCCTCGGCCTGGAGCGAGCGGAGCGCCTCCAGTCGGCGGCCGCCGGCGATGACCCGAAATACTCCGTCGCCTTGGTCGGTGACGACCAAGTTCTGCATCAGGCCGTGCGCGAGCAACGACGCCTTTAGCTCGCCCATCCCGATCTTGGGAACGGTGCGGCGGGCATTGAGTGGCGACTTCTCCAGCTTGCTCACAGCGATGAGCCGGGGTTGCGCGCCAGTGTTTTCGATAGTGTTCATAAGAAACTCCTTTTCGTTGGTTGGTTGGAAGTGAAACCGGCGGGCGGCGAACCACCCGCCGGTACCCGGGTCAGGCGGCTGCCTGTTCGGATTCTTTGCGGGCCTTGGCGTCGGCCTGCTGCTGGTGCATGATCCAGGTGTCGGCCAGGTCCAGAAGCTTGGCGGCCGTCAGCAGGTCGTCCTGCCCCAGGGCGTCGGTCTCGCGCCAGCCTTCATCGACCCTGTAGCTGCGGGTGAGCGTTACCGAGTACCAGGTACCTTTCTCCCCGTGGTTGCGCCAGATCGTGACTTGCAGGACGCCGTTGCGAATTTTGTGTGCGGGTTTCGACATAGTGATCTCCTTCGTCTTGAGTTTCGGCCCCGCCAACCGGGGCCTTCCGGCACGCCAAAAGAACCCGCCGAAGCGGGAGGCGTTAGCCCGTAGCGGGCAAGCTGAAAATTGGGGGCGACCTTCAGGGGGAGCCAATTTTCTGCTTGCCCGGACCGATGGCGGGTTCACAAGTGCCGCTCATGAAGGCCCAGGTGCGGGGACAAATTGGAAGCGGTGAAGGAGACGACTTCGCAGCGCCCGCACGGAAGAGCAGTGCGCGTCAAAGATTGGTCACCCAGTGGAACAAGACGGGAAGGAACTGAGGATGGGGCAGCAGGGTTATGAGTAGCGTTGCGTAGGCTGGAGAGATGCGACACCACGGGCTGCGAATGGAACCGCAAAGCTCGGCTTCCGGTCTCATGGCTGAACGAGATCAAGGAAAGCCCGACGACCAAAGCGGCCTACAAGGTCGGCCAAGTGTCACACGATCAGGCAACCCGTACATCCGCTTGATGAGCTTGATCAATCAAGATTCGTTGTTTGCTGGGCGGTTATCGTCTCCGTCAGCCATTTTGCCGCATTGCAGCAATCGCAAAAAATGCAACCATTGCGATTGTTAGAGACAACATATGTAACTTATGATAGCCTATTTAATTACGAAGGGTGGTAATGTTGAATGTATGACATCCCTGAAACAGGATTCTTGAGATTGCCACAAGTCCTGAGCGTGATACCGATCGGGAAAACGTGCTGGTGGGAAGGCGTGAAATCGGGTCGATTCCCGAAACCCGTGAAACTCTCGGCGCGCTGCACGGCGTGGCGGGCGGAAGACATCCACGAGTTAATCAAAACGATTTCCGATAGCTCAGAAATAAACTAATCACCAAATGAATGCACTGATTACATCTTGTGGGGTACAAAACTGGGGTATGTCTCATGCGGTGAGTCCAAAATTACTATAGATGTCAGCCGGTTAGTCGGCCAATGTGGTCACCGCCCGGATCACCATCACTCTGGACGCCCCCGTCCGCTAACATCCGCAAGATCGAGACTGAGAGCCGGTGACAGCAAAATGATCGCACGCCGCTGACCGGATTGAATTGTTGACATCCGTCTTCGAGATGGGGTACATATTGCGGCATGTACCCCTGATTGACGTAAATGTACCCCATGTCTCTTTCGGAAACCAAGGTCCGCAACGCCAAGCCCAAACCAAGGCCCTACAAGCTGTTCGATGGCGAGGGACTTTTCCTGCTGGTTGCTCCCTCCGGAAGCAAGTACTGGCGAATGAAATACTTCTTTGGCAAGGAGAAGCTACTGGCATTTGGGGTTTATCCCGAAATCAGCCTGGCAGATGCTCGCGAGAAGCGTGCGCAGGCTAAAAAAGCACTCGCTGCTGGAAATGACCCCGGAGAAGTAAAGAAAGAAGCCAAGCGGTTGGCCGTATCGAACGCATCCAACAGTTTCGAGACTGTCGCCCACGAGTGGCAGGAGCAGCACCGCCACGAATGGGCACCAGGCACACTCCGCGTGAAGCTCATCTACCTTGACAACTACCTCCTGCCGAAGCTCGGGCCGAGGCCAATCACCGCCATCACAGCCCCGGAAGTTCTCGAATTACTTCGCGGGATCGAAGGAAAGGGTGCCCTCGACACGGCACGCCGAGTCATGCAGATGTGCGGGCAGATATTTCGATATGCGATTGCCACAGGCCGCTTGGAGCGTAACCCCGTACCCGATCTGCGCGGAGCGCTCAAGACGCCGGTTGTGAAGCATCACTCCTTCCTGAAAGCCAACGAATTGCCCAGGTACTTGAAGGCGTTAAAGCGATATGACGGCAGCAAGCCAACCAAGCTGGCTCTTCGGCTGCTGCTACTGACCTTTGTCAGGACGAAGGAGCTGCGGGCGGCAGAATGGGCGGAGATCGACTGGGAGAAAGCCGAGTGGCGCATACCGGCTGAGCGCATGAAGATGAGGGAAGAACACATCGTGCCACTGTCAAGGCAAGCCGTTGAAGTCCTTCGAGAATTGGAGGAGTTGACGGGTCATCGGCGACATCTGTTCCCGAACGAACATAACCCGGATGGATTCATGAGCGAGAACACCATGCTATACGCGCTGTATCGAATGGGCTACCATTCGCGCGCCACCGGGCATGGCTTTCGTAGCACAGCCAGTACCGTACTGAACGAGCACGAGTTTCGGGGAGATGTCATTGAGCGCCAGTTGGCGCACGGGGATAGGAATCGGGTACGCGCAGCTTATAACTATGCCCAGTATCTGACGGAACGCCGGCAAATGATGCAGTGGTGGGCCGACTATCTTGATGACGCGGCTGCCAAGAAATAGGCAGCCGCACGAGCGCCGCAGGCGTCCGGTATCGGCTCCTGGCAAGAAAAGCTGGCGTGGCACCTGCCGCTGGGATTCGGTTGAGGCGGCGGGTCTTTTCGGTCGGCTTCCGAAGTCGGTGGCGACCCGTTGCTGAGTATGGGCTTTGAAAGCTACTTCTCGCCGATCTTGGCGAGGTAGTTAGCCAGCGGGGTTCCCCAGATCACGCCCGGTTCCGGGTCTTTGCTGCCTGATACCACGAGTGAAATAATCCTCCCCTCGGCATCTGCGATGGGTGATCCACTACAGCCCGTGTAATAGTCATCCCCCTGATGCTTTCGCGCGAGCTTGAAGCGGTACAGCCCTTTCGCCTCATCCATACCCTCGAACTGCATGTAGATCTCGTAGCGGGCCTCGCGAACGAGAGTCGCTATCCCGACGTGGAACTCGATAGCCTTGTGGCTTGCGAAGGCGTAGGCGTCTTCCGGGTCCGGTTTCGTATCCAGAGGGCCGGTGTAGCAAGGGATTTGTAGCTTCGAGTACTTGAGCTTTTTCTCTGCCTTGTACTTCTTCAGTATCCCCGGCACGTCAACCTCGGCCCAAGCGAAGTCCTCTTTCGTGGAGTAGAAGGTCACGGGGTTCTGAACGGTCAGGACGAGCATTTGAGGCGGGTAACAGGTGATGTTCGTCTCGACGATCCACTGCCCCGCCTCCTTCAGGGCGTGGCCGGCCGACAGCAGGAAGAAGCGATCCTTGTGTTTGACTATCACCCCGCTGGCGGCAGTCTTGAACTTTCCGTCCACGATCAGCATCAACCGCTGCGTGAACTGAAGCATCCGGTCCACGAAGGCCTCGGCGGCCTTCTTTTCTTCGTTGCTCAGGAAGAAGTCACTCATGACCGAACCGTGGTTGACTCAACTCTCGGGTTATCGGGCGAAACCAGTTTCCTGGGCGACCTACGAAGGTAGCTGTGCCGGAATGAGACGGGCTCACTTCACTTCCACGATGGCCGACTGGATCGCCTTACGGGTGCTGCCGAACCATTTCCGGGAATCGGCCCCGATGCGGAACGGCTGCGGCTTCTCCCTCAGGATGGCGACCAGGTCATTGTAGAACGGAGCTTCGGTTCGGAACTCGGGCGACTCCGCCACGCTCTTGCGGACCGGCAGCAGGTATTGAGGGCTGCGGGTCTTCTCGTTGCGGGCAAGGAATGTGGCCATTACCACGTCCTTCGAGGCGGCGAAGTTGGCGAACTCCAGAGCCAACTTGCGGCGATCCCCGTCGAGCTTTGGGCTCAGCGACAACACGTCCACGTACAAGAGATTGACCGCGTTCGACTCGGCGAGTGGGAACGTGCGGTACCTCAGCTTCGCGTGCTGCTCCACCGGTATCGAGGACAACCGCTCCGTCCACCCCACCATCGCCCGTCCCTTGCCCGCCGCGAACCACTTGCTTCGCTGGTCGTTCGGCCAATCTTTGTCCTCGTACTTCACTTGCTCCCTCCCGCCCATGCGGGTGAGGCGTTGAAGGTTGGCCACCGCAGCCGCGTTGAGCTTGCCCGCCTCGGGCAGGTTCGGCATCGGGCTGTACATCCCGCTCCCGTCGGACACCGCGTCGAGGTAGTAGCACGCGCAGCTCGTGCCGCTCGACAGGTCGATCAGCAGTCCCTCGTTCTCTTTGGGTTCGAGTTGCGCCTCGGTCCGGTCGCCCAGAACTTTGTGGAGTTCCTCGATGCTCTTGGCCTTTTCGATCGCCTCGTCCCCGGCCCGGTAGAAGATCACCGGAGTGCAAGCGATGCGGGGGATACCGTAGAAGTCGCCGTTCGACTTGCCACCCGCTGTGGCGAAGTCGAAGAAATCCTCGGCGTCCTTCACATCGGAGGCGTCCAGTTTGGACGCCAGCCCGTTCTTCACCATGTGATCGAGGAAGATGGCGTCGTACTCGAACACGTCTACACCTTCGGGTGGGTCCGTCCGGTAGCTGTCCCACCCGACGAACTCAAGTTCCACCGTCGGGTGCTTGGCACGCCACATGGCGCGGAGCACCTCCTGCATCAGGTTCGAGTCGGCGAGGGTAAACAGCGCCACCTTCAACTTGGCCTTCGCGATAGGCTTGTCAGGCGCGGGTGTCGCTGCGGGAGGCTGAGCGGTTCCCACGGCGATGCCGAGGGCCAGGGTGGTCAGGACGAACAGCATCAAGATGGTACGCGACATGGAGGCTCCTGCCGAGAGATGCAGAACATTGAAAGCGCCGACCGCCGGGCCTGCGGTTTGAGGAATCGCCTGATTGTACCGGACAAGCCACCTTCCCAGCGCGAAGAAATCGTGAACGTGAAGCCAGACGCCTGGTGGCTTACCGCGTCGTGGCGGCCTGTCGGCAGCCGAAGCGGGCAATGCCGACCTACGAGACCGAATCGTGACGCTTGCGTGGCGTCGTGATTCGGATGATGCCGCCGGTCTTCTAAGTCATTCCTACCAGTAGTCTCTCCGGTTGCCTTTCCGACCGTCGCCATCGCGGATCGCCTTCGCGGGGGTGCATAACCGGGGGCCCCGCGCAAGGCGAGGAGCGGTGCGGCGGGAGGTGTCTGTGCCGACCGTCCACTAGAGCCGGAGCGGCTGAGCCGGAGCGGGGGGTGCTGGCTTCTGACCCGTCGATTCGATGCTCGCGCTGCTGATTTGGGTCGTGCGAAAGGAAGGAGTGCAGGGGGAACCATCGGTTCCCCTTGCAAAGGGTAGGAGTCAGACCTACTGCCCACCGGACCTGGCCCGACACTGCCAAGGAGCGGATGCTGCCGAAACCAGGTGTCCCCCGACGGACACGCTATGCCTCCGCACCGTAGACTTGAGCCGCGCCATTTGTCGGTGGCGTTGGAGTGATATATGCGCCACGTTGACCTAGTGTCCTGAGTCGGAAGTCCGTTCGCAAACCCTCTTGATGCGGTCGAGGATG
>CAZBXY010000146.1:0-18739 GCA_964495365.1 uncultured Frigoriglobus sp.
GGCGGCCCAGCGGTTCCGCCGCGAGATCCAGATCACCGGCTCTTTGGAGCACCCGAACCTGGTCCGCGCGTACGCCTCCGGCACCGGCGACGGCGGGCGCCCGTACATGGTGCTGGAGTACCTCACCGGCAGCACGCTGGTGACGCAGCTCGGCGCCCGCGGGCCGGGCTGGTCCGCGGCGCTACTCGACCCGCTGGCCCAGGTGTGTGAAGGAGTCCACCACGCGCACACACGCGGGATCGTTCACCGCGATGCGAAGCTGTCGAACATCATCGTTCAGCCGCTGGGCCGGACGGTGCTGGTGGACTGGGGGCTGGGGAAGGTGATCGGGCAGCCGGACGGCCTCGACTCGGGCATCGGCGTGCCGGTGGAATCGGGGGACGAAGACCCGATGCGGTCGCAGGCCGGGGCGCTGGTCGGGACGCCGGCGTACATGGCGCCCGAGCAAGCCCGGGGCGACGCGGCGGCGGTCGGCCCGTGGACCGACGTGTTCACCCTCGGCGTGGACCTGTTCCACCTCGTTACCGGGCACCCGCCGGGGCACCAGTACGACCTGCGCGAGCTGATCGCGCGCCGGCGGGTGGGCGACCTGCCGCGGGTGCGCGACGTGCGGCCCGATGTGCCGGCCCGGCTCGACGCGATCTGCGCGCGGGCGATGGCGTTCCGGCCGGAGGACCGCCACCCGTCGGCCGCGGCGCTGGCCGCCGACATCCGCGCGTTCTTGGCCGCGCGCGGGGCCGGCGGGCGCTGAACGTCACTTCCGACTGGCCAGATAATCCACGAGCTTGGCCAGATCGGCGTCGCTGATCTTGTCCGACCCGAACGGCGGCATCCGCGACTCCGGTTTGTGCTTCTTGGCATCGCGAACGTGTGCGGTCAGCCACTCCTTGGTGTGTTCGGGTGCGGCGCCGACCTTCGTCAGGTCCGGTCCGGGCGGGCCGCCCATCGCGCTGATTCCGGCCGGGCCGCCGGCCATTCCCGGCGGTCCGCCCGAGCCACCCCCGCCGCCAACATCACCCATCTTGTGACAGCGGGCGCAGTTGTTGTCCGCGTACACCTTCTTGCCGGCGGCGAACTCCTCCCCGCCGGGGAGCTTGGCAAATACGTCTTGCGGGGTCGGCCCCGGCGACGGCGGCGCCATCCCGGGCGGCGGGGTCTGGTTCCCGACCGTGGGTTCCGACTTCTTGCACCCGGCGACCGCGACGAATACCAGGACGACGGAGAGAATCCCGAACCGTACCGCTCGGATCCTGCGACGAGTCATGACTGTACCTTCGGAGAGTGAAATGAAAAGGTCCGTCCCAGAGGACCAGAGTGAACCGCCGGCGGGACCGGTGGGACGGTGACGGGCGCGGCCCGCCGCGGTTCGGCGGATTAGAGCAGCCCAACGCGCCCGGAGCAAGGCGCTGGTTGGAGAGATTTTGGCGGTGCGGTCACTTCTTGCCGAACAGCGACCACTTCCGCTGGCCGCCCTGCGACTCGCGGAACAACACGCCCTCGCGGTGGAACTGCACGACCGCCGCCCACAGCGCCAGCGCCACGCACAACGCCAGCGTGCCGAACACCGCCGGCACGTGCTGCCACGGGAACGGGTCCGGCCGCACCGACATCAGCCGCTGCTGGAACAACAGCGCGTTCGCCAGCGGCAGCCACCGGTTCTGCGCGTTCAGTTCCATGCCCGGCGTCATGCTCATGTACGCCATCGGCAGCACCACGAAGAACAGCGGCACCATGTAGTAGTTGCCCTCCTTCGTGCTGCGGGCGAAGATCCCCAGCGACAGGGCCAGCGCCGCGAACAGCATCGCCAGCGGGACCGCCGCCAGGACGCACGCGGCCAACCCCGGGAGCGAGATCAGCCCGTCGCCGAACAGGTTCGGGGCCAACAGCGGCGCCACCGCGACCGCGACCACCATGAGCAGCACGTTCCACATCGCGGTGCCGAACCCGAAGCACGTCGTCGCCAGGAACTTGCCGATCACGATCTCGGTCCGCTCGGCCGGGCTGATGAGCAGCGTTTCCATCGTCCCGCGTTCCTTCTCGCCGGCGGTCATGTCGATCGCCGGGTAAATCGCCCCCGTGAGCATCCACATCACCAGGAGGAACGGGATCACCTTCACGAGCATGTCGCGCAGCTCGTCGGCGACCTTCTTCTCGGTCGATTTGTCGGACTGCGGGTCGCGGATTTCGAGCGGCCGGTCGAAGTCCGCCGGCTTGCCGGCGCGGAAGAACCGCACGGCCTTCACGTCGGCCGCCCAGCGGTTGAGTACGCCCGTCGCCCGCTGGGCCGCGAGCTTCGAGTCCTCGACCCCGTCGCTGGCCAGCACGCGGACCACCGGGCGCTCGCCGCGTTCGAGCTTTTCGGCCGTGCCCGGTTCGATGACGATGACCGCGTCCACCTTTCGCGCCGCCAGGAGCGCCTGGAGGTCGTCGTCGCTCTGCGGGTCGAGCGTTTTGGTGACGAGCGGGGCGGAATCGAGGTCGGCGACGGCGTATTGCGGGAGGAACTGCCCGTCGGGGCCGACGAGCGGCGGGTACGCGCCCAATTGCTGTGTGGTTCCGACGGCCCCGCCGGCGAGGGCGGTGAGGTCGGCGCCGGGCTTGGGCTGATGTTCGGCCCCGACCACGCCGACCACCAGTTTCTTCTCCTTGAGGGCGGTGACGAACAGGATGCCGACCCCGACGAACAGCGGGTACATGAGGACCGGCAGCCCGAGGATGAGGAACAGGGTGCGGCGGTCCCGCAACTGGTCGCGGGCCTCGCGGGCGGCGATCAACCGGACAACGGACCAGCGCATGAGGCCATCCGAGATGAGGTCTTGGTGCGAGTGTTATAGTACGAACTCGCCCCGGCGCCCGTTCCGCACGCCCACCGCATCGGACGCGCAAAACCCTTGAAAACACGAAAGGACGCCAAAGGACGCCAAAGGACGCCAAAGAGCGCCACGTGGCGCTCTTTGGTTTTCCCAGGGGTTTTGGCCCTTTTTGGTCAAAGATCGCCAAAGATCGCCAACTCGCGCACGTGTCGGCCCCGGGCGAATCATTACTATACAAATGACGATATTCTGAAAGGCTTGCTTCACTTCTCGCGCGGCGCCGGGGCCACTTCCCTCGGCCGGAACTCGCGGTCCAGCGGCCTCGCGTCCCATACCTTCACGGTCTTGTCGTCGCTGCTCGTAACAATGCGCGCCCCATCGGCACTGAACGTCGCGGAATGCACATCGCCCGTGTGCCCCTTGAGAACCAGTAACTCGGCTCCCGTCTTTGCGTCCCACACCCGCGCCGTGTTGTCCCTACTTCCCGTGACGACCCGCGAACCGTCAGCACTGAAACGAGCGGACCACACACGCGCCGTGTGCCCCGTGAGGGTAAGCAGTTCGGCGCCCGTTTGGGCGTCCCACACCCGCGCCGTCCGGTCCTCGCTCCCCGTGAGGAGGCGTGTACCGTCTGCACTCAATGACGCGGCCGTCACATCACCCGTGTGTCCCTTGATAATGAGCAGTTCGACTCCCGTTTTGGCGTCCCAAATGCGAGCCGTCCGGTCGAAACTACCCGTGACAATCCGAGTGCCGTCCGCGTTAAAACACGCGGACGATACGGGTGCCGTGTGCCCCGTGAGGGTGAGGAGTTCGGCGCCCGTTTTGGCGTCCCATACCTTCGCCATCCGGTCCACACTACCCGTAACGACCCGAGAGCCGTCGGGGCTGAAACACGCAGAGGTCACGCCACCCGCGTGCCCATCGAGGGTGAGGATTCTGGCCCCACTCTCCGCATCCCACACCCGCGCCGTCCCGTCCCAACTTCCCGTGACGCCCCGCAGCCCGTCGGCGCTGAACGACACCGAAGATATGACGGCGCTGTGTCTCTGAAGGGTGAGTACCTCGGCTCCGGCCCGCGCGTCCCAGATTTTTGCCGTCCAATCCCAACCACCCGTCACGATCCACGAGTCGTTCGGGCTGAAAGACGCGGACAGTACGAAGTGCGAGTGCCCCTTGAGGGTGAACACCTCGGCCCCGATCCGGGCGTCCCATACCTTCACCGTCCGGTCATCACTACCGGTGACGATCCGCGAACCGTCTTCACTGAATGCCGCGGAGTTGACTCCGTCCGTGTGCCCTTTGAGAGTAAGGAGTTCGGCCCCGGTCCCCGCGTCCCACACCCGCGCCGTCTGATCGCGGCTACCCGTCAAAACTCGTGAACCGCTGGGGCTGAACGACGCGGATGTCACTTGGCCCGCGTGCCCTTTGAAGGTGAACACCTCGGCTCCTGTGATCGCGTCCCAGATTTTCGCCGTTCGATCCCAACTCCCCGTGACGATCCGCGTCCCGTCGCCGCTGAAACACGCCGAACTCACGAACCACGTGTGCCCCGTGAGCGTGAGTGCCTCGGCTCCCGTCCTCGCGTCCCACACCTTTGCGGTCTTGTCTTCGCTGCCCGTGACGATGCGCGAGCCGTTAGGGCTGAATCGCACGGACTCCACGCAGCCCGAGTGCCCCGTGAGGGTAAGGAGTTCGGCCCCGGTTTTGGCGTCCCACACTTTCGCCGTGCGGTCCAGGCTGCCGGTGACGATGCGTGTGCCGTCGGGGCTGAACGACGCGGAATACACACCGTTCCTGTGTCCTTTGAGTGTAAGCACCTCGGCACCCGTCTTGACGTCCCACACCTTCGCCGTGCCGTCCCAACTTCCCGTCACAACCCGCGAGTCGTCCGCGCCGAACGCCACCGTCAGCACGCTACTCGTAAGCCCCCTGAGCGTGAAGAGTTCGGTACTCGTCTTGATATCCCACACCTTCGCTGTCCCATCGTCGCTCCCTGTGACGACTCGCGAGCCGTCCGCGCTGAAGGACACGGAACACACGGGGGCCGTGTGCCCCTTGAGGGTAAAAAGTGAGCCGTTGCAGAGGGAGTTGACGTAATGCCATTCCCAGCCGCGCAGAGCGGGTTTTGTGCCATCGAGTAACAAGCGTGCTGCGAAAAAGTTGTTGTCGCGCCACTCCCGATGGGCGGCCTGGACGGCGCGCCCGTACTCGAACACCTCCAGCCGCTTGCGTGCTTCGGTTTCCGCGGCCCGCGCTTGCTCGGCGAGTTCACGTTGCCGAGCGGCCTCGGCGCGGGCGGCTTCCGTCTGTTTCTTCTCTTCGGCGAGCTGGTCGCGGACGGTTTCGGCGTCGCTCCGGGCGCGGTTCTCCGCTTGCCACAGCGAAGCCAGCCCGACCGCGGCCAGCGCGAGGAGCGCCAGCCACCCCACCAGCGCGAACGGAACCCGCCGGCGCTTCTGCGGATCACGAGGAGCTTGGGCGTCGGACATGTCAAAACTCCGGCGAGTACCACCAAGTCATGCCTACATTCCCCGCCACAGTCACGCACGATTCAACGCGCTAGAGTGCGAGCCGTGGAGATCCTGAGTGTCGTTCACGTCGCGTGCGTTCTTCAGCCCGAAGGGCTGGGACAACGTAGCCTGGGGCAACGCCCCAGGAACGAGTGTCATTGATTTTCCAGCCTGAAGGGCTGAGACATCTTCGCTCGGCGTGTCGCAGCCCTTCAGGCTGCCAAGACATTCTGACGTGCTTCCCGGGGCGTTGCCCCGGGCTACGTTGTCCCGGCCTTTCAGGCCGAAAACCAGCACGATACACAAGTACTTCATCGCAGCTCCGAGTGCGGAGTGCCTCATGTGCAAGGGGCCTCACTTCTGCTTGAGTAACGCGCGGCCGGGCGTCGCGTTGGTGTGGGTGCTGCGATCCAGCACCACCGGCCCGTTCACCACCACGTACTCGATCCCGACGTTGTAAGCGAACGGCGCCGTGTAGGTCGATTGGTCGATCACCGTTTCCGGGTCGAAGATCGTCGCATCGGCGAACGCACCGGCCCGCAATCTGCCCGGGGCGGCCGTTGACCGCGCCGGTCTTCCCGCCCACAATCACCGCTGTCACCCCCGGAGGCCCATCATGCGATTCCTCTGCGTTCTCGCGCTCGCGCTCGCCGGCGGCTCGCCGCTCGTCGCGGCTCCGAACATCGTCGTCATCCTCGCCGACGACGTGGGGTACGGCGATCTCGGGTGCTACGGCTCTGCGAAGGTCAAGACGCCCAACCTCGACGCGCTCGCCAAGGTCGGGATGCGGTTCACCGACGCGCACAGCCCCGCGGCGGTCTGCACCCCGACGCGGTACGCGCTCGTGACCGGGCAATACGCCTGGCGGCACCCGCCGGGGTCGCGGATCCTCAGTGGAGTGGCCCCGCTCAGCATCAAACCGGGCACGGTTACGGTGCCGGCGTTCCTGAAAGAACACGGGTACGCGACCGCCGCGGTCGGGAAGTGGCACCTCGGACTCGGCGAGAAGGAGACCGATTACAACGGCGAGATCAAACCGGGCGCGAAGGAAGTGGGGTTCGACTACTCGTTCCTCATCCCGGCCACCGGCGACCGCACGCCGTGCGTGTTCGTCGAGAACGGGAAGGTCGCGAATTACGACCCGAACGACCCGATCCGCGTCAGCTACACGGCGAAAGTGGGCACCGAGCCGACCGGGAAGGAGAACCCAGAACTGCTCACCGTCCAGAAGCCGAGCGCCGGCCACGACATGACGATCGTCAACGGCATCAGCCGCATCGGCTGGATGACCGGCGGCAAGGCGGCGCGGTGGAAGGACGAGGACATCGCCGACGACATCACGAAGCGGGCTGTCGGGTTCATCGAGAAAAGCCAGGACAGGCCGTTCTTCCTGTACTTCGCGACCCACGACGCCCACGTTCCGCGCGTCCCGCACCCGCGGTTTAGGGGGAAAAGCGAACACGGACTTCGCGGGGATTGCATTCAGGAACTCGACTGGTGCGTCGGTGAAATCCTTGCGGCGCTGGAGAAGCACAAGCTGACCGACAACACGCTCGTCATCTTCACGAGCGACAACGGCGGGGTGATGGACGACGGCTATATCGACGGCACCGCGACCGACACGAGCGGCCACAAGTGCAACGGGGCGCTGCGGGGCTTCAAGGGCGGCCCGTATGAGGGCGGGCACCGCGTGCCGTTTATCGCCTGCTGGCCGGGCCGCGTTCCCGCCGGCGGGGTGTCGAACGAGTTGGTTTGCCACGTCGATCTGCTCGCCACCGTCGCGGCGATCGTCGGGAAGCCGCTCGCGAAAGGCGCGGGGCCGGACAGCTTCGATCTCCTCCCGGCACTGACGGCCGAACGGCCCACGAAGCCGTGTCGCGAGGCGCTGGTTCACCAGACCGGCAACCCGGCGGCGCTGGCGATCCGCAAGGGCGACTGGAAGTACATTCCCAACGACGCGGCGAAGAAGAAAGTCGGGCCGGAACTCTATAACCTGAAAGACGATCCGGCCGAGGCGAAGAATCGGGTGACCGACAAGCCGGATGTGGCGAAGGAACTCGCCGCGCTCTTGAAGTCGATTCAGGAGAGTTCGGCGAGCCGACCGTGACTCCTTGTTCGTAGTGACCCGCTTCAGCGGGTCTCTTTTGGTTTTCGTGGCACAGGCTGGAAAGCCTGTGCGCCGCCGAGCCAACGGGCACACCGGCTCGAAAGCCGGTGCCACAAGAAAGAAGAAAGACCCGCTGAAGCGGGTCACTACGAACGAGAAGTCCCATGCCCTTCAACCCGCGAACGTTCTTCCGCAAGGCGCACCGGTGGGGCGCGGTGCTGGTCGCCGTGCCGTTTTTGCTCGTCCTTGTCACCGGGTGCCTCCTGCAACTCAAGAAGGAACTCGTGTGGGTGCAACCGCCCACCAAGAAGGGTGCGGGCAAGGAGCCGAGCGCGAGCTTCGACGCGATCCTCGCGGCCGTGAAGGCCGTGCCCGAAGCGGAGGTCAAGGGGTGGGGTGACATCGACCGCATCGACGTGCGCCCGAAAGACGGCATCGTGAAGGTGCAGTGCAAGAACCGCTACGAGGTGCAGGTCGATTTCCAGACCGCGAAGGTCGTGCAGGTGGGGTACCGACGGTCGGACCTGATCGAGAGCCTGCACGACGGGAGCTGGTTCCACGACTCGTTCAAGGTGTACGTGTTCCTGCCGGTCGCGGTCGTCGTCATCATGCTGTGGGCGACCGGGATGTACCTGTTCGCGCTGCCGTACTGGGTGAAGTGGAAGCGGAAGCCCCCACCGGCGCCGCAACCGCCCGCGCGCCCGCCGTCGCCGTTCTCCCCGATCGCTCTCGAGGGCCGCGACGCGGCGAGTTAGCCGCCTCACGGGGCCGGGGCGTTGCGCCGGGCGACCGCTTCCTTCGCCAGAACCGTCGGCGGCGCGTCCGGGTGCCCGCCGGCCATCTCCTTCAAGATCGCGAGCGCGTCCGGCGTGCCGATGTGGTCCAGGATCACGATCGCACGCACGGCCCGAACCCACGCCGGCCGGCGCACGTCCGTCACGCGGGTTGCGACCGGGTACTCGCTCGCCTCCTTATCGCCCGCCCCGCGCCCCGGCCCGCGCGCCGGCGGATCAAACGGTTTGCGGAACGGGTTCTCGCTCCAGATGACGACCCGGAACCCATCGCCCCGGCGGACGACGTTCAGGTCGCTCGGGTTCTCCCGAACCGGGTCGATCACGCCCATCACGCTCGGCTGGCCGGTCAGGAGCGCCGCGAGCCGGTGCTGGGCGCGGTGGCTCCTGGCTTCCGCCCAGGCCTCGTCGGGCGGCATCACCAGGACGGGCTCGTAATAATCCAGCGCGACATACGCCGGCTTCCACTCCGCTTCCTTCTCGCTGCCCAGGTCGGCGATCCACTTCTTCACCTCGGCCTTGTCGGTCTTCAGCGGCTTGAGGTTCTTTTGGAACAGCGGGATCGTCATCTTGGGCGAAGCGGCCAGATCGAGCGCCGCCCGCAGCGCCGGCGGTTCGTCGCGGTAGAGGTCGGCCCAGAGCCGTTCGCCCGCGTCCGCTTCGCCCCGCACCATGTTCATCTTGTTCGCGCCGTGTTCCCAGGGCTGGATTGGTAGCCCCGTCACCGGCGGCTCTTTCGCGGGCGGCTCCTGCGGCGCGCCGGCCGCGACCCACGCCACCGCCCCGACCGCCAGCGCGAGGACCGCGACGACCTGAGCGGTCACTTTGAGCTTGTGTGCGAGCATCGCGTTGAGCACCCCGCGCGTGAGTTCGGAAACGGGCCGGGCGACTTCTTGCGGCGCGGCCGTGACCAGCGCTGTCACGAGATCGGTCTGCCGGGCCGAAACGGGCACGGTGGCCGTGGTAAGCACCCCCGCAAGGAGCGCGGCCGCAAACCCTTTCGCTTTCAGCCGTTCCGCCAGAAGCGCCCGCCCGCGGGCGAGCCGGCTGGCGACCGTGCCCAGCGGGACGCCGAGCTGGTCGGCGGTTTCTTGCAGCGAGCGGCCCTCGAGTTCGCACAGCACGACCGCGGCGCGGTACTTGTCCGGCAGGTGGGCGAGTTCGGCGTCGAGAATGGCGGCCAGTTCGCCCGCGTGCGGGTCGGGCGGTTGTGGATCGGGAAGGTCCGGGAGGTCGCGCTGGGCGGCTCGCCGGCGGGCGATCGCGCAGCGGGCGTGCGTCGCAGTGCGGCTGGCGACGCCGTAGAGCCAGTTCCCGACCGCCCCGCGAGGGGAAACGCTTGTCGCTTTTCTCACAAGGACGAGCCACACGGCTTGAAATGCGTCGTCCGCGTCGGGGGTGTTGCCGAGTGCGCGCCGGCACACGCCCAGTACCATCGGCCCGTGCCGGCGCACCAACTCCGCGAACGCCCCGGCGTCGCGCGTAGTGACGAACCGGCCGAGCAGGTCCGCGTCGGGGCCGTCGGCCGGCGACTGGATCGCCGCACGCACGAGTGCTTCGGGTAACTGCCGGTTGGGCATCGAGCCTCGGCCTCCGCGTCTCCGCCCTTCATTGCCCCGACACCACTAAGATTATCCCGCAATCGGGTTCAATCGAAAGGTCGGAATGGCGCTCGCGTTGCGATTCGTGACACTCCAGGCGCTGCTGCTGTGGCAGGGCGGGTTCCTGTTCTACGCGGCGTTCGTCGTGCCCGCGGGTACGGAGCTGTTCGGCAAAACCGGACAGGGCGCGATCACCGCGCGGGTGACCGACGCGCTGAACGCGGTCGGCGCGGTGGCCCTGGTGCTGCTGGCGCTGGAACTGCGCCTCACGCGCGACCCCGATGCGCGGCGCACCGCGCGCCGGTGGGGCGCGTGGGGCGCGGCACTCGCGTGTCACGGCGTGCTGATCTACCTTCACCTGGTGCTGGACTACTTCATGGACGGCGCCCGCCGGCGGGTGGTGATCGGGCCGCCGTTCTACCCGGTCCACCGGGTCTACCTGTGGGCGAGTACGGTGCAGTGGCTGGCGTGCGTGCTACTGACGTGGTGGGCGCTCTGTGCGTGGAAGGCGGAAGACCGCTCGGTCGAGCCGTGATCCGCAATCGTGTGACTCGTGTTCTGTGGCCGGCCTCACACCGCTATCCCAGTCGCTTCAAGGTCTGTGGATGTGATTGGGTTTTCGGCCTGAAGGGCCGAAAACAACATCCTGAAACGACTGATCCCATACGATCCCCCGCGCCGATGATCCACCGAACACCGAAGCCCGCCTCTCGACGGGCTTCGGGCGGCACCGCTACTTGTCCTTCATGCGGACGAGGGCCTCCTGTTTACCCTTCTCGTCGGCGATCACCAGATCGGAGTCGGTCAACTTGGAGACGGTCAGCGTGTGCGTCTGCTCCTTGTCGCCCGCCTTGTACGTCATGGACAGCTTGTTCTCCTCCAGCTTGTACTTCCCCTCGATCTTCGTTTCCTTCTCCTTCTCGATCGTGGTGAAGAGGGCCTTGCCGTCCTTCATGAACTCGATCGCGTAGCTCATCCCCTCCTTCTTCTCCTTCGGCTCCCACTTGCCCACCAGCTTCTTGGCGTCGATCTTGTCCTCGGCCGACACCCCGCAGCAGAGGACCAGCGTCAGCGCGCAACCCAGCATCGCTCGCATCGCATCACCCTTTCGTTCAACGGGACAGAAGGGGCGACCGTCGGGCTACGAGCTTTCTACGCGCGCGGGCGGCGCCGGTTGTAACCTTTGGTTGAATGACGATTGGTGTTGGGGACGACGAGACGGGTACGGGACGTGAGAAACGAAAAAAGATCGGCCGAAACCTCCGAACTGTCGCCCATTCAGTTCGGGTGCTCCGGCCGATCTACCAAAAGAGTAGGCGCGCTTCGATTTTGAGGCAAGCGGAGGTGCCGAAATACTCGTCACGTTCGCGGCCGGCGCGCCCGATTCCCGGACACCTGCGCCGATCGTTCGGACGCCCTGGAAATTCCAGTAAATTCGCGTCGCGTCCTTGAAACTTCTGTCGTTTGTGGGAGTACGTAAGGTGTCGGTCGCCGGCCTCGCTCGCACTCCCGACTCGCTGTTCCGTTTCGTTCCGCGCCCGGATTTTTTGTCCGTTTCGTTCCAGGGCGACTCGTTCGCTCTGACGTTCTTATTCGTCCCGGGTCGCCTTCGGGACGCCGCCCAGGTTGGGTGAGGCCGCCCTCCGCGCCCTCGCTTCCCCGACCTGGGCGGTTTCGTTTTCTTCACTCGTGCGTTCCGGTCCGATCCCTCTACCGCTTCACGTTGTTGAGCGCCTCCAGCGCCACCAAAAGCGCACGCGTACCCGCGCGGCCGTAACCTCGGCTAACGCGATCCCATGTTCTTGATGAAGTGCTCGGCGTGGAACCCCGGCTCGAAGGTGCGCGTTGGCGCGGCCGTCGGCGCGGAGGCGCCGGGCCGCGACCCGAGCACAGCGCGGGGAGTGGGATTCGCACCCACGGCTTCGGGGGATTAGCCCGACGAGTTGTCTGCTACTCCACCCCCGCGGAGCCGCGTCAGTTGCGGATGCGGAACGTGATCCGACCCTTCGTCAGGTCGTAGGGGGAAACCTCGACCTTGACCCGGTCGCCGGGGATGATGCGGATGTAGTGCTTGCGCATCTTGCCGCCGATGTGGGCGATCACCTCGCCGCCGATGTCGAGTTCGACCCGGAAGGTGGTGTTCGCGAGGGCGGCCTTGACCCGCCCCTCGACCTCGATCGCTTCTTCCTTGGCCTTTTGCATGTGCGAACCGTGCCTCAGTGGATTGTGGGCAAAAGAAAACGCTCGCGGGCGAATGATCCACCCGCGAGCGCACGGGAGTAGTGTATCGGCAATTCGGCCGGTTTACGAGTGCAACTTCCGCTCAATATCGAAAACGGCCCTTGCTATCGCTTCACGTTGTTGAGCGTTTCCAGGGCCATGAGCAGCGCCTGGGTGCCCTTGCGGCCGTAGCCCTGCGCACGCACGGCTTCGTAGAGCTGCTTCGCCAGCCCCAGCCCCGGCAGCGCCAGGTTCATCTTCTCGGCCTCGGCCAAGGCGATGCCCATGTCTTTAATGAAGTGCTCGACGTAGAACCCCGGCTCGAAGTTGCGCGCGAGCATTCGCGGGCCGAGTACCTCCAGCGCCTTGCTCCCCGCAGCGCCCACCGATACCGACTTGAAGACCGTTTCGAGGTCCAGCCCGGCCTTGTAGCCGTACAGAAGTCCCTCGCACACCGCGATCATGTTCGACGAGATCAGGATCTGGTTCACCATCTTGGTGTGCTGACCGGCCCCCGCGGCGCCCTGGTGAACGATCGTCTTGCCCATGCACTCAAAAACCGGTTGCACCGCCGCAACCACGTCCTTGTCGCCGCCGATCATGATGGATAGTGCCGCGTTGCGCGCCCCCACGTCGCCGCCGCTCACCGGGGCGTCGAGCGCGGCGGCGCCTTTCGCCTTCGCGGTCTCATAAATCTCCTTGGCCAGCGAAGGTTCGCTTGTCGTCATATCAACGAGGACCGTGCCGGGTTTCGCCCCCGCGAGCGCGCCCTCGGCGCCCAGAAACACCTCGCGCACGTCCTTCGGGAACCCGACGATCGCGAACACGATATCCGACTGTTCCGCGACGGCCTTGGGCGTTTTTGCGAGTTTCGCCCCGGCCTCGACCAGCGGTTGCGCCTTGTCCGCCGAGCGGTTGTACACGGTGGCGGAGTAGCCTTTTTTCATAGCATGTTCGCACATCCAGCGGCCCATAACGCCGGTGCCGATCCAGCCGATGCGCGTCTTGCCCGGTTGCGCGGTGGCGATTTGCATTGCGAGGGTTCCGTGAAGGAAGTAAGGTGATTCGTTCCGGGAGTTTGTACCGCCGGCGTGTCTGCGCGGCCCGACTGCCACAACCGAATCTCGGCTCCAGCCGTGAGTGACGCCCCCATCCCCAAACTCGACGCGCCGATTGTACTCGTTCACGGGCTGTGCGGGTACGACCGCATCACCGTGTTCGGGCGCACCCTGAAGGACTACTTCCCCGGCATCCGCGAGCGGCTCGAGGCCGCGGGCAACCGCGTCCTGGTGCCGCGGCTCAGCCTCACGCGCGGGATCGAGGCCCGCGCCGCGGAGCTGAAGCGGTTCATCGACCGGCGCCTTCCGGCCGGCCCGGTTCACATCATCGGCCACAGCATGGGCGGCCTCGACAGCCGCTACATGATCGCGCGGCTGGGCATGGCGGATCGGGTGAAATCGCTGACGACGGTGGGGACGCCGCACCGGGGCACCGCGTTCGCCGACTGGGGCGTGCGGCGGTTCGGCCCGGTCGCGGCCCCGGTGTTCCAGTTGCTCGGGGTGTCGTTCCAGGCGTTCCGCGACCTCACCACGGCCGCGTGCGCGCGGTTCAACGCGACCGTGCCGGACGCGCCGGGCGTGCGGTATCGGGCGGTCGCCGGGGTGTGTGAGGCGCCGCTGATGGGGCCGGAGTGGTGGCTCCCGCACGGGATCGTGGACCGGGCGGAGGGGCCGAACGACGGGGTCGTATCGGTGGCGTCGGCGACGTGGGGCGAACACACCGACGTGTGGGCGGGCGACCACCTGAACCTGGTGAACTGGCCGAACCGGTTCGCGCGGCGCCGCGGGTTGTGGGAAGCGCTCGCCCCGGACTACGGGCGCATCGTGCGCCGGATCGCCGGGGGCGGGTGACGTTCGGGCCTTCCACCCTTACTGCTTGGGTTGGGCCTCGGTTTTCAGCCCGAAGGGCTGGGACAACGTAGCCTGGGGCAACGCCCCAGGTCCGGTGAGCAAATCCCATGCAGCCTGAAGGGCTGCGACACGAAGAGCGCCGATGTCCCAGCCCTTCAGGCTGGAAAACCAATACGCTCCTTCCTGGGGCGTTGTCCCGGGCTATGTTGTCCCAGCCCTTCGGGCTGAAGACCACCACTTACCAACCTCTCGACTCGCTGACCCTTCTTGTTGCACGAACGAAGAACGCCGACGATCGCTACACCTCGCCTCGCTCGCGCGCCGCACACATCTGCCCGTTCTGCTGCGAGCGCCCCAACGCGCGCTCGAACGCCCCGAACTCGAACCCGCCGCGCCGATTGCCGCATGACGGCGCGACGCCCCCTCCGATGGACGATTAGCCGCGACGGAAGCGGCGGACACCTCGTTTGCCTACAGGAAGGGTTCCCCCATGCGTCGATTATTCCTCGCCGCGCTCGGCGTACTCGCCTTTACCGGCGTCGCGCCCGCGCAACAGCCCCGCTACCCGGCCCCGCCGGCCCAGTATCCGACGATCTCCCCGGCCGCGTCCGCTGCGGCGCCGCTGGTGCCCGCGTCCGGGGCCACGGTCATCAAGGGCGACGGCGGCTGCACCAACTGCGGCCCCGGGGGCCACGCCGGCGGGCCGAGCGTTCGCGGGGCGTTTCGGATGGTGACTGGCGGCGACTGTATGCTCGGCTACCCGTGCAACAACGGGGCCGGGAGCGTCAAGAGCGACCTCGCGTTCCAGTTCGGTTCGACCCGGAACTTCTTCGCCCCGTGCGGCCCGACGTGGGGCGGCGTGTACGGCCACAAGTGCCCGGTGCAGCCGTTCAACGTGCCCTGGGGGCCGGGCTGGTGCTGCCCGCGGCCCTACGACAGCTACGCCAACCATTGACCAGAAGGGCGACCGGGGCGAACGGCCGGTGTGAGCCGGCCGGTAGGCGTTGGCGCCAAGTGATACGGATCACAGGAAAAAGCGCCCTCGCGAGCCGCGACCGCAAGGGAGCGGGCGACACCGGGAGAACCGCAGACGGTTTCCGCTGGTGCAACCCGCTCCCTCGCGGTCGCGGCTCGTTCGGAACGCTCACGCCAGCCGCGCCCGGTTCTGCCCCACCGGCCGGCTCACACCGGCCGTTCGCCAGGTCCGGTCGTCCGACCGTCGTGCGAATTTCACGTAACGGCCGACCGAAAAACCGATTGCACCCGGTTCGCGCCGCCCGCTAAGATGGCTCTTACGCCACGTCGCGCATTTTCCCGGCGGGAGTCTCCATGCCTACGTTCAAAGTGCCGTGCCCCAGTTGCGAGGCCCCGGTTCTGATCAAAGACCCGAAACTCGTCGGCACGAAAGTCGAGTGCCCGAAGTGCAAGTATCGGTTCAAGGTGGAAGAACCGGCCGCGGACGCCACCGCCGACCCCAAGAAGGGCGACGCGAAAGACAAAAAGGCGGACGCCAAGGACAAGAAGGCCGACGCCAAGAAGGCCAAGGCCGCCGGCGGCAAGAACAAGAAGCTGGTGCCGATCCTCGTCGGCGTCGGCGCGGTGGTGCTCATCATCGTGGTCGGCGTCTTCGCGTTCGGCGGCAAGAAGAAGACGACCCCCGGTGGAGGCGGAGGCGGCGGAATCGTCAACAGGGGCGGGAGCGGTGAGACTCCCCCCGACGGCGAAGGTACTACGCCCGACCCGAAGGGCGGCGCGCCCGTGGTGCCGCCGGTCCCGCCGAGCAAGATCAACACGACGCACCTGCTCCCCGGACAGGCGGTCGCGGTGTACCGGTTCAACATGGACCGGATCCGCGAAAGCCCGCTCCACACGGCCCTCGCCGACGGTCAGGTGCGCCCGCTGTTCCAGAAGTCGATGGGCTTCGAGGTGGACGACGTCGAGACGTACTTTCACTGCTTCTCCGGCCCGGACCGCGACCCGTTCGGCGTCGTTAAACTGAAGAACCCCACCAAGACCGTCGATACGCTCGCCGCGATGCAGTCCAACCTTGTCGCCAAGTCGAAGAAGGTCAAGACCCGCGACCTGTACCCGGTGCGGGTCAACCCGTTCGTGGACGCGGTGTCGCACGCGCTGGCGATGCGGTCGCTCCTGAGCGAGGTCTACGACGGCGTCCCGGCCGCGCCCGCGTCGTCGGGCAAGCCGATGGCCGTGTGCGTCTACGACACCCAACACATCCTGATCGGTGACGCGGGACTGCTGGAGAAGTTCCTCGGCGAACTCGACGCTGACGGGTACCCGCCGTTCAAGACGGCCCTGATCCTCCCGACCCCCGAGCCGACCGGGATGCCGATGCCGATGGACGGAATGCCCCCGGCGACCCCGCCGGCGACTCCGCCCGCGCCGACGCCCCCGGCCGCGCCCACCGCGGACCGGTCCAGCACCACCGACTCGTACCGCACGATCGAGTTCAACCTCAAGCGGTTGCTGGACCTGATGGAGGCGGACAAGGCCCTCGCGCCGATGTTCGTGTACGCCGAGAAGTTCGACATCAAGCAGTACGACGCGGCGCGGATCAAGCCGGACTACCAGGCACTCAAGGACGCGATCGGCCCGATCGCGGCGCGGACGACCTACGTGAGCGCCAACGTGGTCCTCTTCAGCCAGCGCCAGTTGCTGGCGAACCTGCGGATCCGGATGCAGGCCAACGAGGACGCCCGGGCCGCCGCGAAGGAACACCTCGTGCCCGGGATGACCGGCATCTCCGAGGTGCTGAAGCTGCTCCTCCAGGTGTCGGTCGAGTTCCGCGATGCCACCAAGGACGGCACCGCCTCGACCCCGGCGTTCGGCCCCGGCAGTATTCCCGGGATGGGCGGGATGGGCCTGGGGCCGATGCCCGGCATGTCGATGGTGGGGCCGGGCGGGATGGGGATCGGGCCGCGCCCGGGGATGGGTGGCCCCTCCGGTTTTCCGCCGACCGGCGCCTCCGGGGGCGTTCCGCCGCGCCCGGGCGGACCGGGCGGACCGGGCGGGCCGGGCGGGCCGGGTGGACCGAGCGGTCCGGTTGGCCCCCCCGGCGGGTTCGGCCCGCGGCCGATGGGCGGAATGGGCGACCCGGACGCGGGTGGCATGGGCGGCGCGGGGCAACCCGGTGTGGGCGACCCGAACGCGATGGATCCGGGCACGCTCTCGCCCTCGCACCTCGATCTCGTGATGACCGACAACGAGCTGCTCATCACGATCGACCTGTCGTGGTCGGAGACCGTGTACCGCACGACCGTGGCTCCGCGACTGGTGAGCATGACGAACCAGATTAAAGGGAAGATGGCGGTGTTCTCGTCGGGCGAGTTCGCCTGGCAGGTGACCGCCGGGGTCGGGCCGAAGGCGGTGACCGAGAAGAAGGCGTTCCCGCGCGGCACCGCGGACCGCAAGACGAACATCGACCGGTTCGGGCTGGAGTACCCGGCGGGCACGCGGGTCAGCCTGTTCGCCGAGCTGTTGCCGTACATGGGCCGCGGGGAACTGGCCCGCACGCTGCGGAAGGACCTGGCGTGGTACGACCCGGCCAACCTGCCCGCCCCGGGCAGCGACCGGGCCGGTGCATGGGTGCCGGAACTGCTCGTGCCGGACTACCCGCAGTCGGCGTGGCGGGCCGTCTCGCCGCTGGCCCCCGACCACGTCCTGGGCGCGACCAACTACGTCGCGATCGCCGGCACCGGGCTGACGATCGCCCGCGAGAACCCGGCCAACCCGGCGTTCGCCAAGAAGGTCGGGATCACCGGCTACGGCTGGGGGTCGAAGGCCGAAGAAGTGACTGACGGCCTGGCGAACACGATCTACATGATGCAGACCCCGCCGGGGCTGCAACAGCCGTGGATCGCCGGCGGCGGGGCGACGGTCCGCGGGTTCGACGAGACCAACCCGATGGGCGCCTTCACCTACGCCGGGCGCACGAAGGCCGGCAGTTACGCGCTGATGGGCGACGGCTCGGTGCGGTTCATCCCGGCCAACATCGACCCGAAGGTGCTCTTGGCGATGGGCACCCGGGCCGGCGGTGAGAACCTGGCCGACATCGACAAGCACACCCAGAAGCTCGAACCGCCCAAGCCGCCGGAACCGGAGCCGAAGAAGGAAGACCCGCCGGCCCCGGAGCCGAAGAAGGCCGATCCGAAGGCGCCCGACGCGAAGGCCGACGACAAGAAGCCGGCCGACGCGAAGAAAGAAGACCCGAAGAAAGAAGACCCGAAGGGCAAGGCCGAAGCGCCACCGCCGAAGTGACCAATGACGGCGAACGGCCGGTGTGAGCCGGCCGGTGGAACAATGGCGCGTCATTTGGCGCCAACGTCCCACCGGCCGGCTCACACCGGCCGTTCGCCGTTAGTACATCGGCAACGGCACCCGGTTGCCACTCAGCGCGCTCTCGTGAGCGCAGATGCCGACCAGCGTCCAGTTCGCGCTCGTCGGCGCGTCCGGGAACGCCGGCTGGTGACCCAGCACCGCCATCAGGAAGTTGTGCGCCAGGTGCGGGTGGCTGCCGCCGTGCCCGCCGCCCTGCACAAAACTCAGGTGCGTCGCGTCGTGGATCGCGCCGGTAAACTTGCGGATCGGCTCCGGCAGGCGCCCCGCAAAGTCCGGCACCTTCACGCGCCGCGGGATCTGGTGTTCCGGCAAGCCCCGCATGTGCAACACCGGATCTTCGCCCTCCAGTTGCTGCCACTCGAAGCTGACGTTCTGCGCGGTCACGTCGAAGCTCTCGCGGTACTGCCTGGCGGTGTCGTAGAGGCTCC
>CAZBXY010000147.1:0-18739 GCA_964495365.1 uncultured Frigoriglobus sp.
TAACCGGTACTAACAGCCGAACGCTTGGCCGCATTGTTCCCTTTCTCGCTCGTGTTCCGAGCGCGGTGCTTCTACTTGCTTCCCAGGTTGCCACTGATATCCAGTTGGTTTTCAAGCAGCTTGCCGGTGACCATACCCATACGGAAACACCCGTTCCCATTCCGAACACGGCCGTGAAACGTCTGGGGCCGATGGTAGTGCGTCCAGCGCGAGAGTAGGTATCGCCGGCTCTTTACACAAAAACCCCGCACGGGTAAAACTGTGCGGGGTTTTTCATTTCCCCCTCGCACCCGCACCGCTCGCGGAGGCCGCCCGTGTTCATCGTCTGGAACGGACTCGGGTTCCTCGTCATCCCGGTCGTCATCGTCGGCGCGGTTCTGGGCGGCGCCATCGCCGAGTTCGAACCCAACGCCCGCTGGCCGCGAATGATCGCGGTGCTGGGCACCGCACTGGGGCTGTTCGGCCTCGGCCTCATCCTGAACCGTCCCCGCATCGTCGGCCAGGACCGGTTCGGCAATGCGATCTCGGCCAACGAGGATCACTCCCTCTACTGGATCCCGGTCCAATACTGGTCCGCGATCACGCTCGTCATCGGCACCATCATCGTCTTCAAGAAATGAGGTGTTCGTTCACTCGCCTTCAAGATCGGTATCCTTCAGATCGGTCAAGAACATGTGACCCGGCTTGTGCGTGATCGCGAACGGCGGTTTCGCCTGCACGAGCGCCGCTTGCGGCGTCACCCCACAGGCCCAGAACACCGGCACCTCGCCCGAACGAATTTCCACCGCGTCGCCGAAATCCGGTTTGTGAATGTCGCGAATCCCGATCGCGGCCGGGTCGCCGAAGTGGACCGGGGCGCCGTGCGCGCGCGGGAACCGCGAACAGACCTGCGTCGCCTTCACCGCGAGGTTCGGCGCGAGCGGGCGCATCGAGACGACGAGCGGCCCGCCGAACCGCCCCGCGGGCTTGCACGCGACGTTCGTGCGGTACATGGGCACGTTCACCTTCTCTTCGATGTGCCGCACCGGCACGCCGGCGGCCAAAAGTGCGTTTTCAAACGTGAAGGAACAACCGATCACGAACGACACCAGATCGCCGCGCCAGTGGCGGGCGATGTCGGTCGGTTCGGCCACCAACTCGCCGTTCTCCCACACGCGGTACGCGGGCAGATCGGTCCGTAGGTCACTGCCGGGTGCAACCAACTTGGCCTCCGGATCGCCGGGTTCGGTCACATCGAGCACCGGGCACGGCTTCGGGTTCCGCTGGCAGAACAACAGGAACTCGAACGCCCAGTCGCGCGGCAGAACGACGAGATTCGCCTGAACGTATCCGAGCGCGAGACCGGGCGTCGCACCGGTGTGCGTTCCGTCGCGGCACGCGGCGCGAACGGTGGCCCCGGTTGCTGTGGTGAAGGCGTGTGGCATGATCGTCTCCTGGGACCGCGGGCGTCCCGCCCGCTGCTTCGCGGGTCTTATCGCTTGGCGAATGTCCGTGTGGCGTTCTCGGCGTCGTCGCGGCGGGCGGGACGCCCGCGGTCTCAGGGAATCACAATCCCAATATCTCGCGAATGCGAACGAGCGGTTTGGCGTACTCGTCCCACGTCAGCCCGTCCACGGTCGCGGTCTGCTGGCCGGTCACGCCGTCCACGAGCGGCCCTTCGCGGACCATCACTTCCAGAATCTCGCGCTCGCGGTCAGGGTCGAAGAGGTCCGCCGGCGGTCTCACTCCGCGAAGCACATACACGCCGGCGGCGAGCGCGTACGCGCCCCAGTTGCTCACGCCGGCAACGATGAGGTGATCCGTCGGCACGCGGCAGTGGATCAGGTCGCCATTGGGGATGTTCTTCACGATGGTCTCGTGCGGAATCTTCCCCATCCCGATCTCGTTGCCCCCGTCGCCGATGCCGATGGTGGGCGGGCGAGACACATAGACCTCTCCGCGAAAGAACTCGTGGGCTGGACCGGTGAACTCCGTCACATCGCGGCCTCGCATTGAGAGGCAGCGACCCTCCGCATTCGGCCCAACGCGTTCAATGGCAACGACGTGGCTCGCGGTAATTGCTTCGCCGCTCGCCCTTCGAATACCGTCACTGACCCGCTGAACTGGAACAAGTGAGTCCAAATCGCAGTGGGTGGTACCCGCGAGCAGGGCAGGGATACACCACGGGTCAGTCACGAGGACTGAGCTGATTCTGATTTCCGACAAGGCGCGGGCGAGGAAGAACGCTCCTAACGGACCGTCTGTTTCGAAAGCGGGCGGTGATGCCATCGGGATGTAGAACCCAGTGACGATGGCCAGCGAAGGCTTATCGGTCTCCGCAATGCTCCGGCACGCGGCTTCGAAGTCGCCTTTGGTCGCGGTAAAGAGGTTGTCGTGCGGGTCGCGGGCGAGGCCGCGGTTGCCGGGGTCGGTTTGCACCGCGGCCAGGATCGCGGCGAGCTTCTCGTCGGTAGTCATGGGGTGGCGTTCAAGAGGTGGGCGAAGCGCCCGCGCCAGAGCTTCGGCACGTCGGACTTCACCGTGATCGGTTCTTGCGTCGTCGGGTGCAGGAACGTCAGGCTCCGCGCGTGAAGCGCGATCGCGTGGCCGAAGCTGTGGTCGCTGCCGTACTTGTCGTCGCCGTAGATGGGGCACAACCGGCTGGCGAGTTGCACGCGGAGCTGGTGCTTGCGCCCGGTGTGCGGGCGCAATTCGAGCCAGATCAAACCGTTGTGGCGCGCCCGCACCTGAAACAAAAGCCGGGCGAACTGCGCCCCGGGCGTTTCCGGCTCCACGATCTCGACGCGCATGTTCGGCTCGTCCTTCTTCAGCCAGTCTTCGAGCGACCCGGTATCGGCCGAGAGCCACGGCGCCGCGTCACCCCCGGACGTGCGTCCGGGGTTCGCCTGCTCCTCGACCACCGCCCAGTACACCTTTTCGACCGCTCCTTCGCGGAACTGCTCGCTGAGTCGCGCCGCGGCCTTGCTCGTGCGTGCGAACAGCAGTGACCCACTGACGGGCTTATCGAGCCGGTGAACGACACCGAGGAACACGTTACCGGGCTTGTTGTACTTCTCCTTGAGGTACGCCTTCGCGAGCCGATCGACGGTCTCGTCTTTGCCGTCGAAGTGCGTGGTGGGCCACCCGGCCGGCTTGTTCAGCGCCAGACAGTGGTTGTCTTCGTACAGGATGTCGAGTGCGTCCGCGAACAGCATGGGTGCCATCATAGCGGAAGCGCCCGGCGCTCGAAAGCGATTGCGGTTTCGAGTCGCTCCGCGGATTGGAGCAATTCGTCTTCCTTGAATCGCTCGCTCACGAGTTGCACGGCGAGGGGTAGCCCATCCGCTGACCACCCGAAGGGCAGGGAGACAACTGGCAGACCGAGGAAACTCCACGGCGAGTTGAAGGCCGGATTGCCCGTTGTTTCTTTTGATGGCGCGGGGCCGAGCGTAGCCGGAATCAGCAAATCGTCGGGAATGTCGCGCTGGGTCAGTTCGTAGTGGATCGCGTCCTTGAGCCGGAGGGCGGTCTGGTAATCCGGGGCCGGCGTCGCGAGCCCTTCGCGGATCAGTTGAGTGATCTTCGGCGGATAATCGTCCGGGTGCCGCGCGATGCGCTCGCGGTGGTACGTCGCGGCCTCGACCGCCATGATCGTGTGGTGCGCGGACAGGATCGTTCCGAACGCCGCCGGGAGTACCGTTTCGCGTAATAGCGGCCCGGCGCCATCGGTCGGTGCGATGCGGTCGATCAGCCGGCGAAAGGCGTCGGCCATCTCCGGTTCGGCGCGTTCGGGGAAGAAATCGTTCGTGAGTTGAATGCCGTGCGGCGGATGCGGTTTCCGCCGTACCCGCGCGATCCCCCAATTCAGCCCGACCGGCAGCGGGTCGTATACGTCGATCCCGCCGTATTTCGCGTAGTTCATTTCCCCAGCAATCACACGATACATCAGACTCAAATCTCGCACGCAGTTGGCCATCACGCCGACGTGATCCATACTCGGCGCCAACGGCATCACGCCATCAACATGGATTCGATCGTAGGTCGGTTTCAGGCTGTAGACGCCGCAGTAGCTCGCCGGGCGGGTGATCGAGCCGCCGGTTTGCGATGCCAGCGCGCCCAGGCACATCCCGCAGGCGACCGCCGCAGCCGAACCGCTCGAACTGCCGCCCGGCGTGCGGTCCAGGTTCCAGGGGTTGCGCGTCGCCGGCGGGTCGAAGCTCGCGTAGGCGGTCGTCACGGTCTTTCCCATGATGACCGCGCCGGCCTGACGCAGGCGCTCGACGCAAGTGGCGTCGCGTCGAGCGTAACTGTTCGCCCACAACTTCGACCCGCACCCGGTCGGCAGGTCGAACACGTCGATGATATCTTTGATGCCGATCGGAATGCCGTGCAGCGGCCCGCGATAGTTGTTCTGCTTCAGTTCGGCCGTCAGCCGAGCCGCTTGTTCGCGCGCGCCTTCGCGATCGACCAGAACCCACGCCTTCACGCGGTCCTCGTACCGATCGATGCGCGTGAGGCACTGTTCGAGAAGGTCCGAAGGGGTGAGTTGGCCCGCGCGGATGAACTCCGCGGCTTCGGTAATTGTCAGTGGTTCGGGCATTGTTGGTTCCGTGGTGAAGTGAGGATAATGTATTGTGGTGACACCATCGGAAAGGGCAGGGCAATGGACAAGGTGAAGGTTGCGATCCTCGGCGGGTCGGGTTACACGGCCGTTGAGCTAATCAAGATTCTCCTGCGGCACCCGCACGCGGAGATCGTCGCGATCACGTCGCGGCAGGACGAACACATTGCCGACCTGCACCCGTCGCTGCTCGGCCGGCTCGATGTGCGGTGTCAGCCGTTCGATGCGGATGCGCTGAAGGCCAAGGGCGTGCAGGTGGCGTTCGGGTGCCTTCCGCATGGCACCAGCATGGAGAGCATTCCGCCGCTGCTCGATCGCGGGATTCGGGTTATCGATCTGAGCGCCGATTACCGCCTTCGCGACGCGGCCGTGTACCAGCAGTGGTACAAGGAGACCCACCACGACACCAAGAACCTCGCGCACGCGGTGTACGGGCTGCCGGAGGTGTACGGCGAGCATCTCGCCGGCGCGCGCCTGGTGGCCAACCCCGGATGTTACCCGCAGACGGCGATCCTGGGATTGGCTCCGCTCGTGGCGAACAAGCTCATCGAGCTAACGGGCATCGTGATCGACAGCAAGAGCGGCGTGAGCGGGGGCGGGCGCACCCCGAAGCTGAACTTCCACTTCCCGGAGTGCAACGAGAGCGTGAGCGCCTACGCGGTCGGCAGTCACCGGCACACGCCGGAGATCGAGCAGGCGCTCGGCGACATCGCGGGCGGCCCGGTGTCGGTGATCTTCACCCCGCACCTGATGCCGATGGATCGCGGCATCCTCAGCACGATCTACGCCACACCCACGGAATCGGTCAACGAGGTCGGATTGTTGAAACTGTACCGCGATTACTTCGCAGACAAACCATTCGTGCGTGTACGCAACAACCCGCCGGCGACGAAGGACACCGCCCACACGAACTTCCTCGACGTGTGCGTGAAAGTCGTTCGTGGGAAGGTGCTGGTGCTGGCAGCGGAAGACAACCTGGTTCGGGGCGCGAGCGGGGTCGCGGTGCAGAACTTCAACCGCGTATTCGGGTTCGACGAGCGCACGGGGCTGCTGTAGGCGCTAGGAGTTGGCCGCCTTTGGTTAAAGGCGGCCAATTGGCCGCCTTTGGAAAGGTGCGTTTTCCTAGGGCTTTTCGCTTAAGGCGGCCAAGGCGGCCAACTTGCACATGGGCCACCCCAAATACCCCCTCGGGGAATATGAGACGGCCGATTGAGGCGAACGGCCGGTGGGGCGGAACCGGTGCGATGCGCACAAATGGTGAAAACTTGCCACGTGGCAAGTCAACGATCGTTAGAATGTCGCGAAAACACCTGGACAATCGACATGAAGCAGTGCGCGTATTACAGTAACTATACAATTGTGCGCATTCGGTTATTGCTGCTCCCACCGGCCGGCTCACACCGGCCGTTCGCCTGTGCGCATCGGGCGACGAATCGCCACCGGCTGGCTGATCCCGGCCGTTCGCCCGCAACGGGACTCCTGTAATGGACCTCTTGTCGCAACACGAGGCATTCCTGCGGGCGATCTTCGACGCGCCCGACGACGACACCGCGCGCCTCGTGTACGCCGACTTCCTCGACGAGAACGGTAACGAGCGGCGGGCCAAGCTCATCCGCGTGCAGTGCGAACTCGCCGATCTGGGGCCGCCCGACGTTCCGTCCGGTGATCCCGAACGGCGGTTCGCGCTGCTCACGCAACAAGCCCTCCTGACCCCGCCGCGGCGCGGCCCGGAGCGGTGGGACCGCGGGTTCCTCGACCCGTACTACGGGGCCACGGTGGACGGCACCGACCTCGCCGATCCGCTCGCCTTCCGGTGGAAGATCGTGACCGAGTTCCCGGAGTGGTTCGGGGCGCCCTACCTGCGCGTCACGGCCCGGCCCCCGCTCGACGCGGCGCGGATCGACGTCCTGTTGAGCCTCCCCGCGTTCGCCCGCGTCACCACACTCAACCTGAGCGGGAGCGAGAACGCTGAGGACGGCGGGGGCGAGGGCATTCTCGCGGTGTACCAGATTCACCCGACGATTGGACCCGGCGGTGTGGTTGCGCTCGCCGCGCACAAGGCGCTGCGGCGGGTGACCGAACTCGACCTCACCAACAACGACCTCGACAACGACGCGGCGCGGGCGCTGATGAAATCGCCGTACCTCGACAACCTCAAGCGGTTGAACCTGCTGTACGGCAACCGGTTTCGCGGCAAGGTGTGGCAGCAGGTGATCGAGCGGTTCGGCGAGGATGTGGTCGGCGGCGAGGAAAACGATCCCATCCCGTTCTGATCCTGTCGGGTCACGGTTCGTGCTCGCCTTCGGCTGGCGGCTAACAGGTTACTGGAGTTGGGAATGAGACTCGTTCTGGCCGTCCTCGTGTTTGCAATCCCCACAAGCGCTCTCGGCGCCGAGCCGAAGCTGTCGGCGAAGGTGGAGAAGGTCGCACCGCCCGAGGCGCTCGCCGAACCGGTCCGCAAACTCCTCGACGAGCAGGCGCTTGTGGTGCGAGAGGGAGACAATGAGGTCATGACCGTGTGGTTCCGCACCGCGATCCCGGCGAAGGCCACCGCGGAGCAGGTGAAGAACGGGCTAACGTATCGCGAAATCCCCGAAGGGACACTGGTGGGAGCGATCCGCTTCCCGGCGAAGTTCACCGACTTCCGCAAACAGGAGATCGCCGCCGGCGTGTACACGCTGCGGTTCGCGGTGCAACCCGACATCGGCGACCACACGGGCACGGCCCCGCACCCGGATTTCTGCCTGATGTGCCGCGCCGAAGACGACAAGTCCGCGGAGCCGATCGAGAAGAAGAAGCTGATCGAGGTGAGCAGCCTCGTGAACGAGGGGCGGCACCCCGCGGTGCTGCTGTTGTGGCCGAACAACGGGAAGGACGCGGACGTGAAGGTGATCGGCAAGGGGGAAGGGGTGTTCGTCGCGACCGTCAAGCGCCCGGTGGCGACCGAGGACGCGAAGGCCACGCTCGGGTTCGCGATCACGGTCGCGGGCGTGCGGAAGGATTAGGGTGGGTTCGCGCCGACGCGGGCCTTGTTCGGGCCGACGGTCGGGAAGCCGTTCAGCGGGAACCGGAGGAACGCGGCGTCGTGGTCCAGGGTCGGCGTGGGCAGTGCCGGCCCGTCGAACTTCGCTGCGCCAGTCGGGGGCAGTTGGCCCAATCCCGATGCCGCGTCGTGCAGGTTGTGTTCGACGGTCAGGCCCGTGAGCGGCACCGGGCACGCGAGTACGGCCGGGGTGGCGCCGAAGTAGTTGAGCGCGACCTTGAGATCGTAGGCGAGCGGGGCCGGCGGGGGTGGTGCGGGCATCGGCGGCGGGGGCGGCGGGGGCGGCGCCGGCACGTCGAGCAGCAACCCGACCTGGGCCTGGAACACGGTGTTGTTCGTGAACCGCACCCGCCCGCCCGGGCGCGCGAACGACACGGCCGCGGCCAGATTGAAGAACCGGGTGTTGCTGATCTCCAGCTCCTGCGCCGGGCCGTCCACGCGGATCCCCGCCTTGCCCGGCCCCTCGAACCGGCCGTTCTTGATCGTGACGAACTTGGTGTCCGCGTTGCTCGCGTGCATCACGATCCCGCCGTCGCCGGTCGGCCCGAGCAGCGCCCGGACCCGGTCGAGTACGATCGGGCGGGCCGCGTCCCCGGCCGCATTCTGGAGGTAGATGCCGGCGTTTTGCACGCCGCGGACGGTCACGCCCTCGAGCGTCGTTCCCGACGCCAGCCCGCTGATCTGCACGGCCCGGTCAGCCTGGTTCTTGCCGTCGAACTCCAGGTTCCGCAACCGCAGCCCCTCGACCTCGCGCGCGTCCAGCATCACCCCGCCCTTCTGCGTGGGGTGCGGGAAGAACTCGATCAGGACCGGTTTCCCGTCGGGCAGCCCGGACTCGATCGTCACGTCCTTGTGCCGGGCCCGGTTCAACTGGTACGCCGCGAAGTCGATCCGCGGTTCGGCGATAACGATCGTGTCGCCGGGTGCGGCCTTGTTGAGCGCCTCGCGAAGTCCCGGAACCGTGTTCTCGCCGGGCGTTTTGGAGACGATGATCTTGCGGCCGGTTTGTGGGCCGGGGTTCAGACCGCCGACGACGGGGTCGTCCTTCTTCTTGTCGAAGAACGCGAAATACACCCCGGCCGCGGTGCCCGCGACGAGTACGGCCCCGACCAGCGCCCCCGGCAGCAACTTGCCCTTGCCGGTCTTTGCGCCGGCGCGGGCCGCGCGCTTGTTGCGCGCGGTCGGGTCCGGGACGTCGGTGTCGCCCGGCGCCCCGCTGCGGGTCTCGCCGTCCAGGGTGGCCCACACGGCCTCCGGCAGCGCCGTCTGGGTCATCGGGCCGGGGGTCGGGGTGGAGCCGGTGGCGATCGCGGTCGGCATCCCGGCGAACGTCGCCGGGCCGGGCGGAACCGCGCGGTTCAGCGCGCCGATGCCCCCGGGGATCCCGACCATCGAGGGCGCGCCCGCGGGCCGCGCGCCGCGCTCGCCGGCGACCGCCGGGGCGAGCGTCGGCATCTCGCGCTCCGCCGGCGGCGGGATCGGCGTACTCACCCAGGCCGACAGGGCGGTCATCACCTCCGCTGGCGTCTGGTAGCGGTCGGCCGGGGCCTTCGCCATCATCTTCTCGATCGCCGCCACCATCTCATCGGGCACTTCCGGGCGGAGCTGCTTGACCGACCGCGGCGCGCGGTTCTGGTGCCAGAGCAGCTTCTGCGCGACCGACCCGTCCGGGAACGGCGGGTTGCCGGTCAAGAGGAAGTAGAAGGTGGCGCCGAGCGAGTAGATGTCGGCCCGGATGTCCACGGTGTGGCTGTCCAGCGCCTGTTCCGGGGCCAGGTAGTCGGCGGTGCCCAGCACGTTCTCGTCGTTCTGCCGGGTCAGGTTGTCGTCCACGTCGTTGGTCACCCGGGCCAGCCCCAGGTCGAGGATCTTCACCACCCCGGACCGGTCGATGAGGATGTTCCCCGGTTTGATGTCGCGGTGCAACAGGCCGACGTCGTGGGCGTGCTGAAGCCCGACCGCGGCGCCGTAGATGTAGTGGCACGCCCGGAGCGGGTCGAGCGGCCCGAACTTCTTGATCAGTTCCTGAAGGTTGGTCCCGTCCACCCACTCCATGACGATGAAGTGGAGGTTGTCGTCCTGGTCGATGTCGTAGGCCCGGACGATGTTCGGGTGATCGACCATCGCCGCGGCCCGGGCCTCGCGCAGGAACCGCTTGAAGCTGGCGTCGTCCTCGGCCTTCTGGAACGGCAGCACCTTGACCGCGACCCGGCGCCGCATGAGCGTGTGTTCGCACAGGAATACGGTGCCCATGCCGCCCGAGCCGAGCTTCTCCAGCACCTTGTACTTGCCGAGGTTGAACCGCTTGTACTTGCCCTGGAGGAGCTGGTCGGCCTGGAAGAAGGTGAGCAGCCCGTCGCGGACGAGGAACTGGGCCAGCTTGGCGGGGTCGGCGGGCAGGGCCGCGGCGTCGCGCTGCTTCTGGACGTAGGCGCGCAGGCGCGGTTCTTCGAGGAGTTTGCTCTTCTGGAGCAAATCGAGCAGTTCGTCCGCGGTGGTCGGTGCGGGCATGGAGCATCTCCGGCGCGACCGATCAGCCGCATGGGCCGAAAAACGACCGCCGAACGACCCGGTTCCCCGGACCGGACCGGCGCGCGTGCCGCGAGCGGAACCGATCCGGGAACCGTCTCTAAGTATAGCGTACGGCCGCACCCGGAGCGACGGATTCCGGTCCCGCGCGGAATTTGCGACCGGGGCGCGAATCGCCCCGCCCCTTCTCATACGCGGTTGGTTACGAAGATCTTTCTTTTGTGGTGCCGGCGCCCCGCCTGCCGCACCACACCAAGACGGCCGTTACGCGCAGCAACGCCGGCAACGGCCCAGACGCTCACACGCCGTCACCCGCGGGGTTCGATCCGCGCCCCTTCGGGCACTTGTGAAAGCCCGTGCCACGAAACCACGGAGTTCCACAGGGGGCTTCGACGATCCCGACCCCTCACTCCATGAGGTCGTCTTCGGTGAACAGCGTGAACCCTTGCGTCTCCAGCGCCGCGGCGGCGCCCTCGAAGTCGTCCACGTACACCGCGATCGCCGTGTTGCCCAGCGGCCCGACGCCGATGAGGAGCGGGTACATGTAGCAGATGTTGATTTCTGCCGTGAGCAGGGCTTTCGTGATCGTGAGCAGCGGCCGGTGGTCGTCGGGCAGTTTCACCACGAGCAGATCGCTCTCGGTGAACGCGAACTTCGCCGCGGTGAGGATCTCGTAGCCGCGCTCGTAGTCGCTGGGTACGAGCCGGATGATGGCGCAGTCCGCGGTTTCGACCACGGTCAACGAGACGACGCGCACCTCGGTTTGCTCGAACCGGCGGACCAGGTCGAGCAGCGCGCCCATCCGGTTGGACAGGAACACGTTGAACTGCCGCACGCTGGGCCAGTCGCGGCCCTTGGCGGTCGTGAAGTCGATATCGGCCTCGTCGCCGAAACTCATTGCCGGTCCTCGATTAACAGTCGGTGTGATGGAAGTGTAACAGCCCGGCGCGGGGCGGGTCAACGAAATGCGGCTCGCGGTCCACCGCGCGGCAAATAATCGGATCGCGCCCGTTGACAATATGTGTTAACTTGTATACTATACTAATGATGGCTATAAGTCCGGCTGGAGCAACCGTGCGGGTTGTCCGTCGCGGGCCAGGATCGCCTCGGCCGCCAGATACCCGCTGCGGACGGCCCCTTCCATCGTCGCGGGCCAGCCGGTCGCGGTCCAGTCGCCGGCGACCGCGAGGTTCGCTACCGGCGATGCCTGCGGCACGCGCCACCGGTCCACGCCGGGCACGGCGCTGAACGTCGCGGCGTGCTCGGTCACCACCTTCGCGCGGAGCAACTGCGCCCGCGCGATCGGGGGGAATATGCGGGCCAACTCGTCCACAACGCGGCGCTGAATTTCGTCGCGCCCCAACCCGCGCAGGTCACGCGCGGCGCTCACCACCACCTGAAGGTAAAACTCGCCCGGCGCGACTTCGCCGCGATCGAACACCCACTGCCCGAGGCAATCGACCAGTACCGCGTGCGGCAGCTTCATCGTCGGCCGATCGAACCAGAGGTGAACGCTGGTGATCGGTGACGGCGTGAGGTTCTTCACGCCGCCGAAGTACGGCTCGCGCGCGACGAGTTCTTCGGGCAAGAGGTCCGCGACGCGATCGAACGGCACCGCCAGCACGTACCAGTCGGCGGAGAGGGACGAGCCGTCGCGCAGTTCGACGTGCTCGACGCGCTGCGGCCCCTGCGGGTCCACCGTGAGGCGGCGCACGCCGGCGTTCTCCCGCACCTCGACCCCGTGCGCCGTCAGCCACGCGCGGAGTTCGTCGCCGTAGAGGCGGCCGAGCGGAACCGACGGGACGTGCACGGTGAAGGCGTCGCGGTGGCGCACGAAGCCGTCGCGGAACACCTTCCGCGCGTACTTCAGCCCGACCCGATCGACCGTTTCGTTCAGCGCGCTCACGAGTACGACGCCCCAGAACCGCTCGATCGTGCGCTCGTTCTGCCAGTGCCGCTGAAGCCACGGCAACAGTGGCGGGTCGGCGTCGGGCCTGGCGAGGAGCATCGCGGCGAGGCCGTAGGCGACGCGGAGCTTGTCGAGCGGCGTGAGGTAGTGCGCGCCCGCGAGGGCGCGGCCGAGGTGAAAGGGCGCGGGCCACGGGTCGGCCCTGAACACGCTCACGCGGCGGTCCGGTGTGACGAAGTAGAGCTTCGGCTGCGGCGCGAGGTAGTGTTCGACCCCGACCGTGCGGAGGAAGTGCGCGAGGTTCGTGCAACAGCCCATGCTGACGTGCTGGCACGCATCGACCATCTGCCCGGTACCTGGGTCGGTGAACGAGCCGGCGCGCCCGCCGAGCCGGTTGCGCGATTCCAGCACCGTGACGCGAAAGCCGCGCCGCGCCAGACCGACCGCGGAGGCGAGGCCGGCGAGGCCGCCACCGATAACAATTGCGCTTTGGCGAACCCCGCCCGCAAGGGCGGGGGTGGCTGTGTCGGTCGTCGCGCCTCTGCCCACCGTCATCGTTCCTCCACCCCCGTCCTTGCGGGCGGGGTTCGCCTAAAGCACTCCCCACTTCACGAGCCACCCGGAGGCGCACACCGCGGCCTTGCGCCACTTCGGCACGCGCACGCGGCGCGCGAACACGTCGTAGTTCGCGTGCTCGATCTCGTCGAGGAGCCGCCGGTACGCGCCGCTCATCACGTGAAAGATCGCGCGGCCGTCGGCCGACAGCAGCGGGACCAGCGCCGCGCCTCTGCGGTAGTAGGCGCGGGCGCGGGCCACCTGGAACCGCATGAGTTCGCGGAACCGGTCGGCGCAAAGCGGATCGCGCCAGCGCTCCGGCGGGCACTCGAACCGCGCCAGTTCGTCCGCCGGCAGGTATACGCGGTCGCGCGCGAGGTCTTCGCCGAGGTCGCGGAGGATGTTGGTGAGCTGGAACGCGATCCCCGCGGCTTCCGCCGGCAGGTCGGTGTCGGCGAACGGGACGCCCGGGCGCGTGCCCCAGATGCGGACGCACGCCAGCCCGACCGCCGACGCGACCCGGTAACAGTAGGGATAGAGTTCCGTGAACGTCGCTATCCGCACCGGGCCGAGGTCGGTTTCCATGCCGTCGATCGCGTCGAACAGGAATTGCGGCGGGATGTTGTACCGACGGACCGTATCGGCGAGCGCCGGGTGAATGGGGTGCGTGAACGTGCCGTCGAGCGCGGCCCTCAGGCTCGCGCGCCACGCCGCGAGTTTGCGCCGGACCGCGGCCGGCTCGCCCGGTTCGTCGGCGAGGTCGTCGGTGACGCGCATGTAGGCGTAGAGCGCGTCCATCGCGCGCCGCCGCGCCGGGGAAAGCAGCCGGAACGCGACGGGGAACGAACTGTTCGCCGCCGCGGTGATCGCGTGACACACGCTCACTGACGATTGGCGATTGACGATTGGCGATTGAAAGACAGCAGCCGGAAATGGGGTTGTACCGTTCACCAGTGTCACCCGGTTCCGTTGTCTTCAATCGTCAATCGCCAATCGTCGATCGCAAATCGTTACTGTCCCAAATTGACGCGCACCCGCTGGCCGACGCGGAGCGGGGGCTTGCCGTGCGGGGCCGGGTCGGTCACGTCGATCAGCGTCTCGATGACGCGGGTGTCGCCGCCCAGGAAGTTCTCGGCGCTGGCCCGCTTGAGCATGAACACCGGGGGCACGCGGCGGACCGTGCCGGAGTAAGTCAGCTTCGGGTCGGTGTGGTCGTAAATGGTGACGGTCTTGCCCTCGAGTTCGGGGCCGACGCGGTGGGCGAACTCGGCCTCGACCTCCGCGCGGACCACCCGCGCGCCTTTGGGAATGAGCCACAGCGCCGGGGCGCGGGTGCTGACGCCCATCGTCGTCCCCGGGCCGATCGTGATGTGCTCGACGATCCCGGCCGACTTGGCCTTCACCACGCACAGGTCCACTGCGGACTGCGCCTTCTCCAGTTCCGCATTCGCCAACTCGACCGCGGCCTCGGCTTCCAGTCTCTTCACCTTTGCGTCCGCGGTTTTGAGTTCCTCGTGCTTCAGTTGGGCCACCTCCAGTGCGTTCTGGGATTTGGCGTGGTCCACGTTGGCCTTGACGAGATCCAGGCTGCTCTTCTTCAATTCTTCCCAGGTGTCGCGCGGGTTGTTATTCTTCCTGTAAGTATCTTCCAACGTCCTATCGACGTAGAGGTACAAATCGTATGCGAGTTTTACCTCGCGTTTCGCTTTCTCCACCGCCTGCGCCGCGAACTTGAGGCTCGCGGTGTGCTGCTTGTCGAACTCGTCCGCTTCCTTCAACTTCGCCCCCGCGACCTTGACCGCTGCCTCGGCCCGCTTCACGTCCTTGACCTGAATCGTCGCGTCGAACTCGTACAGTTTCTGATCGACTTTCACCTCGTCCCCTTCCTTGACGTGAACCTTGGTGACGGTGCCCGACGGGAGCACCGGCGGCAGCCCGTACGGGGTCGGCGTCGGGTCGGTGTCCACGGTGCCCAGCACGTACAGCCCGGGGGCCGCGCGGGTGCCGTTATCGCCCGGCTTGGCGGAGGCGGAGTTGCTCTCGCCGGTGCGCGACCGCGCGCCGATCAGCGCGCCGATCCCGACCGCCAGCCCGACCGCGATAAGTACCGGTCGCATCTTGCGAAGCCACGTCATGGTCGTCCTCCGGGGAGCGAATAGTGGACAGTGGGCAGTAGTCAGTGGGCAGAGAAGAGCAGGACGGCAGTCGCTTTTCTGCTCACTGCCTACTGACCACTGCTCACTCCGACGGAAGCGGGCGCCGTTCCAGGTGCCCGTCGTCCAGGTGGTAATACACGTCCACGAACGGCAGGATGCGGTGGTCGTGCGAGACGCACAGGACGCACGCCCCGCGCTGGTGGGCCGCGTCCCGCAGCAGCTCGATCACCTTCTGCCCGTTCTCCCAGTCCAGTGCGCTCGTGGGTTCGTCGGCGAACATGAAGCTGGGGTTCTTCACCAGCGCCCGGCCGATCGCGACCCGCTGCTTCTCGCCGCCGCTCAACTGGGCCGGCTTCTTGTGCTTGTTCTTCTCCAGCCCCAACCGGTCGAGCATGTCGTCGGCCCGGCGCCGGGCGTCGCCGCTCCCGGTCCCCTCGCCCCATTTTAGGACGATCTCCAACTGCTGCCGCGCCGTGAGCGCGGGAAACAAGTTATAACCCTGGAAGATGAACCCGGTGTGCCGCCGGCGGTAGTGCTCGCGCTCCTTGGCCGTCATTTGCCACACGTCGCGCATCGTGCCGTCGTCGTCCGCGAGTACCTGCCCGCTGTCCGGCTCCAGGAGGCCCGACAGCACGGCCAGGAGCGTCGATTTCCCGCTCCCACTTGGCCCCATGAGGAGGACGATCTGCCCGGGGAACAGGTCGATCGTCACCTCTTGCAGCGCCGCGCGCCGGGCCGTACCGTCGCCGAAGGTGCGGACGATCTTCACGCCCTTGAGGCTCGGCGCCGAACTCGTTCCGGCCCACGGGATGTGGTCATTGATCATTGGTCATTGGTCCTTTGTCATTAGTCCTTTGTCCTTTGCCTCAAGTTTCACTCAACGTCATCGGATGCGCCGCGCCAATGACCAATGACCAATGACCAATGACCAATGACCAATGACCAATGACTACCGCAGCAGCGTCATCGGTTCGATCTGGCGGACGCTCCGCAGCGCGACGATCCCAGCGCACAGCGCCATACCGAGCGTCACGATCGCGGTACCCAGGAGCACCTCCCAGCGCAAATCGACGTCCGCGCCCACTTGAAGCGCCAGTGCCCGCAGCCCCCGGCACACCGGGTACGCCAGCGCGACGCCGATGACGCCGACCCAGAACGACTGCGCCAGCACCATCATCGAGATCCGCCACCTGGGGATGCCGAGCGCCAGCAAGATGGCGAACTCCTTCGCGTTGGCGGTGGTCGCGGAGTAGAGCGTTTGAGCGGTGATGACGGACCCGACCAAGAGGCCGAGGAGCGCCGCGTACCCGATCGCGATCCCGGCTTTGGTGCGGAGCAGCCAGTACTCGCGGCTCCCGTAGGAGAACTCCTCGGCGGTGTACGCGCCCATGTCCGAGCCGTACTGGGCCTTCAGGTCGGCGACCACCTGCTTGGCCCGCTCCGGCGACTCGCACCGGGCCAGGAGGTACGTCACGTGGTCGGCCGGGAGCAGGAACCCCAAGAGGTGCCTTGCGGTGTGCAGCGAGCAGAACGCCCACGGCGCCGCGAGGCTCTTCAGCCCCTTCACCGTGCCCACCACCCGCACCTCCTTGCCGTTGATCTTCGCCTTGCCGCCCACCGCAACCCCCAGCCGCCCCAGGTCCGATTCGTCCAGGATGATGCTGTCGGGCAGCGTCAAGAGGTCGAGCTGCTCGCGGGTGAGGACTTTCGCGGCGCCGGCCGAGCCGTAGTCGGTGTTGCTGCCCAGGAGGAAGCACAGCTCGGTGCCGCCGGCGGGTTTGGTGAAGTTCGCGAAGTTGGCGATGTACAGTTCCACGCTCGTGACGCCCGGCGCGCCCTCGACGCGACTGAGGTACGACGCCGGGATCGGCTTCCCCAGGTCCACGCTCGGCACCCCGGTCGAGCCGACCCAGATGTCCGCGGTCGTGTTGTCGATCGGGATCGAGGTGATCTTGAACAGCCCCAACAGGAGGCCGCACTGGAGCGCGATGAGTACCGCCGAGAACGTGACCGCGAGGACGCCGGACGCGTACCGCGAGCGTTCGTGCCAGAGGGTTTGGAGAGCGATGGACATAGGCAGGGGCCGGGAGGCAATTCTTCTGTAGCCGGGGTCAGTGACCCCGGAGCTACTTCGTCCGTGTCGCACCGGCCTCACTGAGGCCGGCTACAGTAGGAGATCACGCGGCCTTTCCGGGCGCGCGAACCGGCAGTTCACACAACTGGCCGCCGAGATACAGGTGGTGCCACACCTGCGTCGCGAGGACTCCGGTGAGGCCCATTTCGAGGCTCAACCGGGCCGGCCCGCGGCCGGGTTTGGCCAGCCGCTGCCGCGCCGCGTTCACGGCGACGGGATCGAAGTACCCGGCCTTGCGGATCGAATCTTCGGAAAGAACCTGATCGATCCAGCTTGAGCCGCCGCTCACGGCGGCCCAGGAATCCATCGGCGCGCGGAACATCTTCTTCCGCCGCCACGCAACCTCTTTCGGTAGCCAGCGCTCCGCCACCTTGCGCTCCACGAACTTGTCGTTCATCACGCCGCGGAGTTTCCACCGCGGGTGGAGCTTGGCCATGTACGCGATCACGTCCTCGTCGAGGAAGGCGTACCGTGTCTCGACCGACGAGTGCATCGCGACGCGATCGCCCTTCGACGCGAGCAGGTGACCGGGCAGCATCACGCGCCCGCCGAAGTACATCTGCCGGTTGAACGGGTGCCACCGGTTCAGGTCGGGCGAGATTTCGATGTCTTCCAGTGCCGATCGGCCCACGATCGCGGCCCGCGCTTCGCCGGCGAAGAACCGGAGCTTGTTCCTACTGGCGAGGCCGTACACGTCGAACCAGCCGTTCGAGCCGCCGAGCTGCCGCATCGTGTTGCGGTACGCGGAGTACGGGAACCGCGGGGCGCCGTTGACCCACTGGAAGAACTGCCGCAGCGCCCAGCCCAGCGGCACGCCGGGGATCTTGTCCATCCAGCCGACGAGTTTGCGGATCTTGAACCACGAGTATCCCGCGAGCCATTCATCAGCCCCTTCGCCCGTCAGCGCGACCTTGTAGCCGTGCTGGTGAACCGAGCGGGCGAGGTCGAGCAAGCCGAGGCAGGATGTGTCGATGACCGGGAACTCGGCCGCGGCGATCAGTTCCGGGTAGCGGGTGCGGAGTTCGTCGTGCCCGCAATCGACGATCACCGGCTCGCACCCGAGGTGCTTCGCAACGAACAGCGCTTCCGACTTCTCGTTGAGCTTCTTGTCGCCGATCGAGATCGTAAAGGTCGGCAGCGGTCGGCCCGCGGTCTTGTTCGCCATCGCGACGACGAGGCTCGAATCGACGCCGCCGCTGAGGTACGACACGACCGGCACGTCGGCCCATACGCGGCGCTGCACGGCCTGGAACAGCACTTCCTCAAAGCCGTCCACGACCTTCTTTTCGTCGGCGCCGTAGTCCTCGTGCCCGCGATCGGGGTAATTGATCTGCCAGTAGATTTTCTGCGCCGTCGCTTGTTCGGGTGTCGTGCTACCGAGCTTGAAGTGCAGATAGCGCCCCGGGATGATGCACTTGATGCCCTGAAACACTGTGGTCGGGCCGGGCATCGCCATGAACGTGAAGACGTGGTTCAGGCCCTGGAGGTCGGCTTTGCGTTCCACCAACCCGGAGGCGAACAGCGCCTTCATCTCGGAGGCGAACAGGAGCCACTGCGCGCCGTCATGTTTGACGATCGTGTAGAACAGCGGGCAGATCCCGGCGCGGTCGCGGGCGAGCAGCACTTCGTTGGTGCGGCTGTCCCAAACGCAGATCGCGTACTGTCCTTTTATGTGCTGAAGGAAGTCCGCGCCGTGGTCTTCCCACAAGTGCGGGATCAACTCCGTGTCGGTGTGGGTGCGGAAGACGTGCCCCTTCGCTTCGAGCGCGGCGCGCTTCTCCTTGTAATCGAAGAACTCGCCGTTGAAGACGGT
>CAZBXY010000148.1:0-18697 GCA_964495365.1 uncultured Frigoriglobus sp.
GATCGCCGACGTGCTGCCCCCGCCGCTGTACCTGGTCGAAACGCACCTCGTGATGCACCAGATGTGCGCGGCGACCGACCCCGAGGCGTTCGAGCGGTATCACGCGCGGTACGTGGCGCTGCGGCAGGAGTACGACACGGCCCTGCCCCGCTGGCAGAAGTCGCTCCCGCCGGGCAAGCTCCGCGACCTCGTGACGGTGCGGCTGAGCACGTGCGGGCAGGCCTACCACGCCCTCTGCGACGGGCAGGTTCTCCCGGCCCTGCGGGCCGGGGAACACGAGAAGGCCGTCGCGCTGGCCCGCGGGCCGCTGGAGGCGAAATACCAACAACAGCGCGAGATCGTCGATCAGATCGTGGCCCAGACCGAGGCCGAGACGAAGATGAAAATGGACGAGGCCGCGGCCACCGTCCGGTTCAACACGCGGCTCATGTTCGGTGTGCTGTTCCTGATCCCGGTCGTGGCCGTCACGATCGCGGTTGTGATCGTGCGCACGGTAACGGCGAAAACGACCCACGCCCTGGACCGGGCCGCCGACTTTGAGAGTCAGGTCGCCGCGATCCACAAGGCCCAGGCGGTGATCGAGTTCAAGCTCGACGGCACCATCCTGACGGCCAACGGGAACTTCCTGACGGCCGTGGGCTACCGGCTCGACGAGGTCCAGGGCCGGCACCACAGCCTGTTTGTGGACCCGGCCCACGGGGCGAGCCACGAGTACCGCGAGTTCTGGGCGCAACTGAACCGCGGCGAGTACGTCGCGGCCGAGTTCAAACGGGTCGGCAAGGGCGGCAAGGAGGTGTGGATCCAGGCCTCGTACAACCCGATCTTCGGGCCGGACGGCAAGCCGTACAAGATCGTCAAGTACGCCACCGACATCACCGCGGCCAAGACCCTTCAGCGCCAGGTGAAGGAAAACGCGGTCGAGCTGCAGCAGAAGGTGGGGACGATCCTGGTCACCGTCAACGCGCTCGCGGCGGGCGACTTCACCCAGCAGATTCCCGACCTCGGCTCCGACGCGGTGGGCCAGATGGCCGCGGCGCTGAACAAGGCGGTCGGTGCCGTGCGGGCGACGCTCGACGGGGTGCGCGAGGTGTCCGAGCAACTGGCCGATGCGTCCGGGCAACTGGCGACCGCGTCCGAGGAGATCGCCGGCGGCGCGCAGGAGCAGGCGAGCAGCCTGGAAGAGACCGCCAGCACGCTCGAAGAGATCACCGCGACCGTCAAGCAGAACTCCGACAGCGCCCAACAGGCTCGGCAACTGGCGAGCGGCTCGCGCGACGTGGCGGAAAAGGGCGGGGTCGTCGTCGGCCGGGCGGTCGAGGCGATGGACGCCATCAACCAGTCGTCCAAGAAGATCGCCGACATTATCACCGCGATCGACGAGATCGCGTTCCAGACGAACCTGCTGGCCCTCAACGCCGCGGTGGAAGCCGCGCGGGCCGGGGAGCAGGGGCGCGGGTTCGCGGTCGTCGCTTCGGAAGTGCGCAGCCTCGCCCAGCGGTCCGCGACCGCCGCGAAGGAGATCAAGGCACTGATCCAGGATTCCGTGAAGAAGGTGGACGCGGGGACGGAACTGGTGAACCGCTCGGGTGCGACGCTCAATGAAATCGTGACCTCGGTCAAGCGGGTGACCGACATCGTGACCGAGATCGCCGCGGCCAGCCGCGAGCAGTCCGCCGGCGTCGATCAGGTGAACAAGGCCGTCACGCAGATGGATTCGGTGACGCAGCGGAACGCCTCGCAGACGGAGGAGATGTCCGCGACGGCCCAGACGCTCAGCGAGCAAGCCGGCCAGCTCCGCGACCTCGTCGGCCGGTTCAAACTGGGCCACGACGCCCACCCCGCGCCGCGCCCGACCACCGGCGCGGCGCGGAAGGGTCGCGGGAAGCCCGCCCCGGCACCCCGGTCGCGGCCCGCGGTGAGCCGGGCGCCGGGCAACGGCCACACCAACGGCCACGTCCACGAACTCGACCGGCTCGGCACCGACGACGAGGACGGGTTCACCGAGTTTTAGTGTTTCGGGTGGCCCGCTCTCTCCGAGAGCGGGTTGCAGACCGCTCTCGGAGGGAGCGGGCCACCCGAAAAGAGCGGGCCACCCGAAAAGACCGCTCGCAGAGCGACCTTCCACCGATGTGCGAGTTCCTTCCGTGGTTCCGTACCCTGATACCGCCGGCGGGTTCGCCATCCGCGACGACGAGTTCGAAGCCGTCCGCCGGCTCCTCCGCGCGCGCGCCGGGATCGCGCTGGGCGCCTCGAAGCGCGAAATGGTCTGCTCGCGGCTCGCCAAACGACTCCGGCATTACGGCCTGAACTCGTTCACCGATTACCTGGCCCTGCTGACCGATGAAAGCGCCGAGTGCCAGGAATTCATCAACTGTCTGACGACCAACAAGACCGACTTCTTCCGCGAGGCGCACCACTTCGAGTTCCTCCGCGACACGGTGATTCCCCAGGCCCGCGCGCGGGGGAAGCGGTTCCGCGTCTGGAGCGCCGGGTGCTCGACCGGCGAGGAACCGTACACGCTGGCGCTGACGCTCGCCGAACACGGCCCGGCGGCCGACGGGTGGGACGTGCGAATTCTCGCCTCCGACATCGATACGGCCGTTCTGGCGACCGCGGAGCGCGGGGTGTACGCCGCCGAGCGGGTCGGCGTGCCGCCGGCGGTACTCCGCAACTACTTCCTGCGCGGCACGGGGGCCAACGCCGGAACGGTCGCGGTGCGCCCGGAACTGAAGGACCGGATCGCGTTCCGCCGGATCAACCTGACGGACGACCCGTGGCCGGTCCGAACGCGGTTCGACGCGATCTTCTGCCGCAACGTCGTCATCTACTTCGACCGCGAGACGCAGCACCGGTTACTCACCCGGTTCGCGGAACACCTGGTGCCGGGCGGGTACCTGTTCCTGGGCCACTCGGAGAACATCCACTGGCTGGCCGACACGTTCGCCCCGCTGGGGGGCACCGTGTACCGGTTGCGATCGGCGACCGACACGCCGCCCCCGATCGCAGCGATCCCAAAAGAGCCAGAACACACGATCGTTCTCGGCGACGTGAAGGCGGTGCGCGGTCCGGGACTGCTCAAGACGCTGTTGGGGTCGTGCGTGTCGGCGTGCCTGTTCGACCCGGAAACCGGGGTCGGCGGGATGAACCACTTCTCGCTCCCCGGCGTGTCCGACGAGGGCGCCAACGCCCGCTACGGGGCCTACGCGATGGAACTGCTCGCCACCGCGGTGATGAAGATGGGCGCCGACCGTTCGCGGCTGCGGGCGAAGGTGTTCGGCGGCGGGAGGGTGATCGACGTGGCGTCCGAGCACCTCAACGTCGGCGCGCGGAACGCCGAGTTCGTGCTAAAGTACCTGAGCGCCGAGGGCATCCCGGTGGTCGGGCAGGCGCTCGGCGGCACCCGCGGGATGATGGTCCGGTTCCGCCCGCACACCGGGCAGGCGCTGGTCAAACCGCTGCCGGTCCGCGAACTGCCCCCGGTGCTCGCGCGCGAGGAAGAGTTCGGCCGCGAGCTGCGCCGTCGCGCGCTGGCGCCGGCCGAGAACGAGATCACCCTGTTCTGAGAGAAATCCCAAACCTCAACAAACCAATCCCAAAGAGAACCAAGTCAGGGCTTTGTGAGTTGTTTGGTTTTTGAGTTTTGGGATTTGTGATTTAGCAAGAATGAGGCTCGCGCCGTGGCGAAGACGAAAGTGCTGGTGGTAGACGATTCGGCGCTGATGCGCCAGATGCTCACCGACATCCTCGGCTCCGACCCGGAACTGGAGGTGGTCGGGGCGACCGGCGACCCCTACGCGGCGTGGGACAGGCTCAAGCAAACCTCGCCCGACGTGCTCACGCTGGACGTCGAGATGCCGCGGATGAACGGGCTGACGTTCCTCGAAAAGCTGATGGTCAACCGCCCGCTGCCGGTGGTGATGGTGTCGTCGCTGACCGAGCGGAACTGCGACACGACGTTCCGCGCGCTGGAACTGGGCGCGGTGGACTTCGTGACCAAGCCGAAGCTGGACGTGGCCACCGGCACACTCTCCCTGGCCGACGAACTGGTGACGAAGGTGAAAGCGGCGGCCCAGGCGCGGCCGCGCCCGCGCCCGCCCGAACCGGCGCGGCCGATCGTGCGCGGGTCGGCTCTGGCGGGCGGGCTGTTCCGCACGACGCACCAGGTCCTCGCCTTCGGCGCCTCGACCGGCGGGTGCGAGGCGCTGGCCACGATCATCGGCGGGCTGCCGGCCGACGCCCCGGGCGCCGTCGCGGTGATCCACATGCCGGAGGGGTTCACCCGGTCGTTCGCGGCGCGGCTCGACAAGTCGTGCGCGGTGCGCGTCTCCGAGGCCCGCGACGGCGACCGCGTCATCCCCGGGCACGTCTTGATTGCTCCCGGCAACTTTCACCTGGAAGTGGTGCGGAACGGGGCGGCCACCGCGGTGCGCACGCGCGCCGGCGAACCGGTCAACCGGCACCGACCGTCGGTGGACGTGCTGTTCGAATCGTGCGCCCGCGAACTCGGACCGAACGCGGTCGGGGTGATTCTGACCGGGATGGGCGACGACGGCGCCCGCGGGCTATTGGCGATGCGCAAGGCCGGCGCCCGGACCGTGGCCCAGGACGAAGCGACGTGTGTGGTGTTCGGGATGCCGAAGGAGGCGCTCGCGCTGGGCGCCGCCGGCGACGTGCTCCCGCTCGACCGGATCGCCCCGCACCTGCTCCGCATCACCGCGAGCTAGCGTTCTGACCGCGGTCACGAGCGGAGCGTGGCGAACAGTTCCTCGAACCGCGGGTCGCCCTTGAGCTTCTTGAAGTACCGCCGCTCCTTGATGTCGGCCGGGTGCTTGTCGCGGTACTTCTTCTCCACCAACACGCGCTTCAACTCGGCCAGTACCGGCTCCCACCGGGGGTCGGACGGCGGAACCCCGTCGAGGTCGGCGACCAGGGCGAGCATGGTGACGCGCTGGAACTGATACCCCACGTGGTCCGGGTACAGCTTCTGGGCGTCGGCGAGGAACGCGAGCGTGTCGCGGGCCGCCACCAGCGCGGCCGGTCGGTCCGAATCGACCATCGCCTCGGCCCGCAGTCCCTGCACCCCGGCCAGCGCCTCCCGCGCGCGGAAGGTCCGCGATTTTTCGTCCGCCGCCACCTGCATCGTGTCGGCGGCGCGGGCGAGCAGGTCCAGAATCGCCGCCCGGTTTTCCGGGTCGTCCCGGCGCTCCAGGAGCGTGAACTCGGCGATCTGGCTCAGGTTGTCGCACAGGTCGAGCTGGTACTCCGCGTTGTTCGGGCTGGCTCTCACCAGTTCCTCGCGCAGTTTCAGGGCCTTCTGGGCGTATTGTTTGGCCGTCGTGTGGGCCCGGTGCCGGGTCTGGAACCCGGCGAGGTTCATCCAGCTGCGGGCGAACTGAAACTGGGCCGTTTCCAGTTCGGCCCGGTCCTCCGGCGCCTTCGGATCGGCCAGCGCCGCGACCACCTTTTCGCGAACGAGGTGCGAGTCCCAGTAGTCGCGGTCGGCGTCGGTCACCTGGCCCAGTCGGAGGTAGTCGTCGCCCCGGTAGCCGTACCCGCGGCCGAGTTCGCGCAGGTACCGCACCGCCCGCGCCCGCTGGTCGGGCGGCAGGGCGCGGATCTTGTCGGCGGGCACCGCGTGGTAATCCTTCGCGACGTCCAGGCGGTACGCGATCGATTCGGTGAACGCCTTGACGGTCTCCTCGACCTGGTACCGCCGGCGGAGCACCTCCCCACGCACGTGCGCCAGTTCCGCGAGCTGAAGGGTCGCGTGGTCGCGGGCGTCGCGGGCGGCCGAAGGCGCCTTGCGGATTTGCTCCCACAGCCCTTCCGCCTCGGCGCACACGCTCAGCGCCTTGTCTTCCTTGTTCAGGTCGTACAGGACGCGGGCGACCTTCACCAGCGCGTCGCCGAGCCGGGGCCGGTACTTCGGGTCGCCGGCGGCCAGGTCGGCGTAGATCGCGCGGGCCTTGTCGAACAGCGGTTCGGCCATGTCGAGCCGCCCGCTGCGGTGGACCAGTTCGCCGATCTCGTACGCCAGTTTGGCGAGGCCGGGGCGGTCGGCGCCGGGGTCGGCGAGCGACTCGTCGATGTGCTTCTGGTAATAGCCGGCCAGGTCGCCGTGCAGTCCGTGCAGCCCGGCGGTGCCCTTCAGTTCCCCCTCGGTCACGCGCCAGCGGATCGCGTCGAGGGCGGCCCGCGACCGCGCCCCGCGCTCGCGCAGCTGCTGGGCGTGCTCCTCCTGCTTGGCCTGGAGCTTCCGGGCGGCCTCCTTCTCGGTTTCACGCAGTGTGTCGTCCGCCTTCGCCTTGATGTCACGCTGCGCGTCCTCGGCCCGCTTCTGCCGCTGTCGCTCGCTGTTGATGACCAGTACGCCGATCAGCAGCGCGGTCAGCAGTACAATGGCGGTCACGGTGGCCGCCTGCCACGGGCGCCGGCGCACCTGGCGCCACGCCCGCTCCCACGACGGCGCCGGGCGCGCCGCGATCGTCTCCCCGTTGAGCCACCGGCGCAGGTCGTCGGCCAGTTCCCCGGCCATCTGGTAGCGCCGCGCCGGGGTCTTTTGCAGGCACTTCAGGCAGATCGTCGTGAGGTCGCGGTGCAGCCGCGGAACCAGCCGGCTCGGCGGGGCCGGTTCGGCCCACCGCACCTGCTCCAGCGTGTCCACCATGTTCACGCCGCGGAACGGGGGCCGCCCGGTGAGGCACTCATAAAGGATCGCGCCCAGCCCGTACACGTCGGTGGGCCGGCCGAGTTGCTTCACCTTCCCCTCGGCCTGCTCGGGACTCATGTAGCTCGGCGTGCCCATCACCGCCCCGGACGGCGTCATCCCGGACGACACCTCCAGTTCCTTCGCCAGCCCGAAGTCGGTCAGCTTGAGCGACTTGTCCTTGCTGCGGAGGACGTTGGCCGGTTTGAGGTCGCGGTGGATGACGCCCCGCTCGTGGGCGAAGTGGACCGCGCGGGCGAGCGTCTCGATCATCTCCGCGGCGCGGCGCGGTTCCTGGGGGGTGCCGCCGAGTTCGCGGTCGAGGCTGCCGCCCTCACAGAACTCCAGCACGATGTACGGGCGCCCCTCGGGCGGCGTGGCGATGTCGAAGACCTTGATGATGTTCGGGTGGTCGAGGGCGGCGATCATCTCCGCCTCGCCGCGGAACCGGCCGGCCTCGAACGGGTCGGCCGAGCGGAGCACTTTAATGGCCACGACGCGGCTCAGTTCGGTGTCCACCGCCTTGTACACCCGGCCCATTCCGCCCTCGCCGATTTCGCCCACAACTTCATATTTGCCAAAGTATTGCGACGAACGGCGGGGCGGCGCGGGCAGCGTGCAACCGGAGTCGGTGGACCCGCTGGAGTCGGCGAGGTCGTCGGCCGCGGGGGCGCGGTGGTTTTCGGCTGTCATCATGACCTCGGCACAGTTACGGAACCGGCGCGTCCGCTACACTTTATGCGAAGAAAACGTCGATTACCGGACGATTTTTCCAGAATCGCCGGTTATCGACGCCTGTGACCTCCTATCTCATCGGAAACCACGCCCTACCGGGAACCGCTGTGACCGACCCCGCCGAACCCGCGCGGCTGCGCCGCTGGCAGACGGCGACCGTCGCCACGCTCTTTACCGGATACGCCGGTTACTACGTGTGTCGGTCCAATCTGTCCGTCGCCGCGCCGCTCTTACTCGGCGAGTACGGCCCCGCCGGGCTGGAAAAGGCGCACATCGGCGACATCGCGTCCGTCGGCGTCCTGTTCTACGCGATCGGCAAGCTCCTCAACGGCGTCGCGGCCGAGTACGTCGGCGGGAAGCGGATCTTTCTTCTGGGAATGTTCGCCTCGGTCGCGTGTACGATTGCGTTCGCGCTGGCGCCACTCGTGGCCGGGCCGCTCGCCGGGGTCGCGAACGGGTTCGGGCTGCCGGTCGCGGTGCTGGTGCCGTTCTTCGTCGTGTGGGCCGCGAACCGGTTCGTGCAGTCGATGGGCTGGGGCGGGGTCGTGCAGATCGCCGCGTGCTGGTTCCCCGCGAGCCGCATGGCGACCGTGATGGGCGTATTGTGCATGAGTTACCTGCTCGGCGACGCGGTCGCGCGGCTGTTCTTGGGCAGCGTGGTGGACGCCGGTCTCGGCTGGCAGGGCGTGTTCTTCACCGCCGCGGCGACGCTCGGTCTCATCGGAATCGTCAGCCTGTTCACGCTCAAGAACCGGCCCGGGGCGCTCGGGCTGCCCGAACCGCCCCCGCCCCCGAGCAACGTGTACGGGGCCGACGCCGGGCGCGAAAAGGTCTCGCTCGGGAAGTTGCTCGGCCCGCTCGTGACGAACTTCACGTTCTGGCTCGTGTGCCTGATGAACGTCGGCCTCACGCTGATCCGCGAGACGTTCAACCTGTGGAACCCGACCTACCTGAACGAAGTGGTGAAACTGGGCGCCGGAACGGCCGGAACGGCGAGCCTGGTGTTCCCGCTCGCCGGGGCCGCGTCGGCGCTGTTCGCGGGGTGGCTGGTCGATCGGCTCGGCGGCCGTTACGGGCTGGTGGTGGTGTCGTCACTCGCGGGGTTGCTCGTCGTACTCGGCTTGTTCGTGTTCGTGCCGCTGGAAGGACGACCGTGGCTGGCGCTGGTGCTGATCGGCGCGGTGGCGTTCTTCCTCCTGGCCCCGTACACGTTCTGTTCCGGGGTGTTGGCGGTGAAGATCGGCGGGCAGCGCGGCGGCTCGACGGCCGCCGGGATCATCGACACCGCCGGCTACCTCGGCGCGACGCTGGCCGGCTCCGGCGTCGGTCGGCTCGCCCAGCACTACGGCTGGGGCACGGCGTTCGGCGCGCTCGCGGGCGTCGCCGCCGTCACCATGCTGGTAGCCGGAGTCTATGCGCTCCGCACGCGCGGGGAAATTTCGCCATGATCCGCGCCACGATCTTCGACGGCCCCGGCGCGCCGCTCCGCGTCGAACCTGCCCCGCGCCCGGAATTACGCGCCGGCGAAGCGCTGGTGCGCGTGTCGCTGTGTACCGTGTGTGGGAGCGATCTGCACACGTTCACGGGTCGGCGCAAGGAGAGAACCCCGTGCGTACTCGGTCACGAACCGGTCGGCGTGGTCGAAGAAGTGAACGGTGACCTCCGCGACGTGGCCGGCAACCCGGTGCGGGTGGGCGATCGCGTGGTGTGGTCGGTTGCGGTGTCGTGCGGGGCGTGTTTCTTCTGCGAGCGGGGGCTTCCGCAGAAGTGCGAATCACTCCGCAAGTACGGTCACGAGGCGATTTCGCCGCAATGCGGCCCGGTGGGCGGACTCGCGACGCACTGTCACCTGCTCGCGGGCACCGCGGTCGTGAAGGTGCCGGCGGAACTGCCCGACGCGGTCGCGGCGCCGGCGGGTTGCGCCACCGCGACTGTCGCTGCGGTACTGCGGGTGTCGGTGTGGGCGAACCCCGGCCGCGAGGCCGGGGGTGTTGGTCTGCCCCACCCCCGGCCTCGCGGCCGGGGTTCGCCGACCATCGTCGTCTTCGGCGCGGGAATGCTCGGTCTCACTGCGTGCGCGTGGATCGACTCGCTGGGCGCAACTGCGATCGCGTGCGACGTGAGCGACACCCGGCTGGCACAGGCCGCGCGGTTCGGGGCGCGGCACACGGCGAAGCCCGACGCGCTCGCGGAACTCGTGAAGGAACTCACCGCCGGGCGCGGGGCCGACGCGGCGCTCGAACTGAGCGGCTCCCCGTCCGCGAGCGCCGCCGCGCTCGAAGTGTTGCGGGTCGGGGGCGTCGCGGTGTGGGCCGGTGTGGTATCACCCACCGACCCGGTTCCGGTGCTTCCCGAAGTCGTTGTCCGGCGGTGCCTGACGCTCGCCGGCGTTCACAACTACGCGCCGACCGACCTCGCGGAAGCCGTTCGGTTCCTCGCGACCCACCACGAGCGGTATCCGTTCGCGGAACTCGTCGCAAAATCCTTCCCGCTGGCGGATGTGAACGCCGCGTTTCACTTCGCGGAGACCGAGCGCCCGGTGCGCGTCGGGGTCAAACCGGCGTAACCGAACTCACGCCGCGATGCGGAGCGGGCCGACCACCGTTGCGCTGGCGCTTTGCGCGAGGCTCCCCAGCTCGCGGCGGGCCTGCATCAGCACCAGGCTCACCGACGACTCCGGGCCGAGCTTGTCGATCATGAGCGAGAGGTACTCGACCGCCCACCGGGCTTCGGAGATATCGATCGCGGGCGCATCGGGCAGCAGGACGGATGTGTTCGTGACGATCATGGGCCGGAACCTCCTTGTTCGTGCCTCACAACCCCGGATTATGGCGCTCGCGGCCCGCACGATTCAACCCCAGTTTCCGCGCGGTCGGTTTTCGTTGTGTCCGCGGCCCGGATGCGGGAAACTGAATGGGAGAAGCGAGGCCGCACCATGCTTACCATTCCCGAACTCCTCGCCGCGCGACGGCCGCCGTTCCAATTCGTCCACTGCGAACACTGCCGGACGGAACTGCGGGCCCACGCACCGATCGTCGTCGCGACCCGTAATTGCCCCGCGTGCGGCACGCCGGCGGTCGCCGAACCGACGCCCGACGCCACGCCTGAACTCATTACGGCAGAGCAACTCGACGCCGCGCACGAACTGTACGCGCGCGCGACTAACCGCGGGCGCTGGGTGGCGTGCCTGGGGTTGCTCGGCTGGCTCGTCATTGTGGCCGGAGTGGTCCTGTACCGGGACACGATTGACGACGCGCTCCGGCCGTTCGCGGACCCGAGTTGGGTTCTCCTGCCGGTGTTGTTGCCGCTCGTGGTCAGTGTGCTGGCGGCGTACCTCGTCGTCGCGCGGGCCGAGCGAGCCGGGCTGAAGTGCCCGCACTGCGCGGCGATGTTGCACCGCTTCTGGCCGGTCGTGCGGCTGACGGGCAACTGCCATGCGTGCGGTCGCCGCGTGCTGACGGACGAACCGCCCGACGAGCCAACCGAACCCGCGCGCACAATTGCCGAGTTCCAGTCGGCGCTGGCACGCTTCAAGCGGTTCGGACTCTTCGCCTCCGTTGGCTTGTGGGTGGCGTTTACGGCGGTGCCGATCGTGTTCGCGGTCGTTGCCGGTCAGTTCAACCAGTTCTGGCAACCGATCGAAGACCGACACGGAGCGGTCTGGGCGGCGGTCGCGGTGTCGGGAGCAATCACCGCGGTCGTCCTCGGCGCGGCGGGCGTCGTGATTCTCTCGACGCGCTGGGTACTCCGCCTGTTGGAGAAGCGGCAAGCGGCCGACCCGCTGCTGAACTGCCCGCACTGCCAAGCGGCGCTGTCCCCGTCGCGACTGGTGATCGCGAACCGGCGGTGCCCGAAGTGCCGCGTGCGCGTGCTGGCCGACCCGGAACCGATCGGGGTCACGAACGAGGGGTAACCGTGCGAAGGGCGCTCGTTGCACTGAACTTGCTCGTCGCCGCGGCGTCGGCGGGGTTGCTCGCGTACACGTTCTTCGCTCGCGATCACCTCGCCGGGCTGGCGGAAGAGTATGTGGTTACGAAGACGGTGTCCTACGCGACGCCCGCGGTCGAGGAAGTGGAGGCCGTGCTGAATCGGCCGGAGGCGGCGATGATCCCGGCCGCAGCCCGCGACGCGGTGCGCGCCGAGACGGACGCGTTCCGGCGCGACCCCAAACGGTACGTTCGCGAACTGGTCGCGATGACGGACGGGAACAAGATCGAAGACCTGCAAAACGCGATCGGTCGGGTTCCGTTGCTCAAGAGAGCACTGGACGCACTCGCCGAACAGGTCACGGCATTGAAAGAACAGATCCGCGTGTATGCCGAAGCGACACTCGCGAGCCTGATCCGCGACCTGCGTATCTTCGCCGGGACGAACCTCATGGGGGCGCTGCTCGCCGCGTACCTCGCGTCGCGGGCGGCCGGTCAGTGGCGGTGGCACGTCCTCGGCATGTCGGTGCTATTGCTCGGCACGCTGCTGTTGCACGCGTACCTGTTCATCGACAACCTGACGTTCTTCCGCATCGTCGCGGGCGTGCGGGCGGGGTGGTCGTACCCGGCGTTCGTGGCGATCACGTTCGTGTATCTGTACTGGCGAATCGGCCGGTTCGTGCCACTCGCGCCGCCCGCGGCAAACCCGTCTGGCCCGCAGAAGCCGGCCGCGGTAGGCTAGCGCATTCTCTTCGATCGCCGGAACGGACTCCCATGCTCCTCAACCTCGTTTACCTGCTCGCGCTCACGCTGCTGTCGCCGTGGCTGGTGTGGCGCGCGGTCCGCACCGGGCGCTACCGGCGCGAACTGGCCGCGAAGTTCCTCGGCCGCGTGCGCGTCAGCAGCCCCGCGCAGAAGCGCGTCGCGTGGTTCCACGCGGTCAGCGTGGGCGAGGTGAATTTACTCGGGACGCTCGTGCCGAAGTTCCGTGAGCGGCACCCCGATTGGCTCGTCGTCGTCTCGTCAACGACCGACACCGGACTCGCGGAGGCGCGGAAGAAGTTCGCCGACCTCGCCGTGATCGCATGGCCGTTCGATTTCTCGTGGGCGGTCGCCGCGGCCCTCGACGCGATCAAACCTTCACTGGTGATTCTCACCGAAAGTGAACTGTGGCCGAACTTCCTCGCCGCGGCCGGCGCCCGACAGGTGCCGGTCGTTGTGGTGAACGCGCGATTAAGCCCGCGTAGCGCGCGGCGGCTGGCGCGGGTGGCGGGCGTGGCCCGCCGGATGCTGTTCCGCCACGTGACGCGGTTCGCGGTGCAGGAGGTCGAGTACGCGGAGCGACTGAAGCAGTTCGGTGTGCCCGCGGCGAAGCTCGTGACGACCGGCTCGATCAAGTACGACGGGGCCGCCGGCGAGCGTGACACCCCGAAGACCCGCGCCCTGCGAACCGCGCTGGGGTTGGAAGAACCTAACCCCCCAACCCCCTTCCCTGGAAAGGAAGGGGGAGCAAAGCAGAAGCCAGCGAGCGAAGGCGCGCCGTCAAGCACTCTTTCTCCCCCTTCCTTCTTAGGGAAGGGGGCCGGGGGGTTAGGTTCCCTCGTCCTCCTCGCCGGCAGCACGCACGCCCCGGAAGAAGCCATCGTCCTCGGTGTGTTCGCCAAACTGCGCGAGCGGTTCCCGCACCTGCGGTTGCTCCTCGTCCCCCGGCACCCCGATCGATTTGAAGAGGTCGCCCGGCTGGTCGAAGCATCGGGGTTGCCCTTCGCACGGCGATCACAGATCACCGCGCCGCCCGCAACGATGCCGCCAATCGTGCTGCTCGATACGGTGGGCGAACTCGGCGCCGCGTGGGGGCTGGCGGACGTCGGGTTCACCGGCGGGAGCCTCGACGGCGCTCGCGGCGGGCAGAGCATGATCGAACCGGCCGGATACGGGGTGCCGTGCGTCTTCGGCCCGCACGTGTGGAACTTCAAGGACGCCGCAAAGCGTCTCGTGGAAGTCGGCGGCGCGGTGATGGTGAAGGACGCAACCGAACTCGAAGCCGAACTTGCCCGACTCTTGTCTGATACTGAACTGCGCGAGCGGATGGGCGCTGCGGCCCGTGAACTGGTCCGCCGCCAACAGGGCGCGACCGCGCGGACGCTCGACGTAATCGACTCGTTAATCCCGCCTACGGCGCTCTCGGTCGCGGCCTGAGCGCGGTAAAATGGTGCGATGATCCGCACCTACTCGTTCAGCGCCGCGGGCGGTCACCCCACCAACGAAGACGCGTTCGTCCTCGCCCCGCTCGCGGGCGGGTGGCTCGTCGCGCTCGCCGACGGTCAGGGCGGGCGGGCCGGCGGCCAGCGCGCGGCCCAACTCGCGAGCCAAATCACAGCCACACGTTTCGCCGAAAGTCGCAACTGGGCCGAAAGTCTCTTCGCCGCCGACACCGCGGTCGCCGCGGACCGCGAAGCGGGTTTCACCACGCTCATCGGACTGCACGTCGCGGCCAATCGCGTCTCCGGGGCGTCGGTCGGCGACAGCGCCGCGGTCGCGGTGTGCGGGGACCGCGCTCCGAAAGTACTCACGGCGCGTCAGTTCAAGAACCCGCCGGTCGGGAGCGGCGAAGCGGACTTCGTGCCGTTTGAACTCGAACTGCAACCGCCGTGGCGCGTACTCGTGCTGAGTGACGGCGTGTGGAAGTACGCGAGTTGGGATCGCGTGTGGGACTGCGCCGCGCGGCTCGCCGGCGAGGAACTGATCGTGGAGTTGCAACGGGCCGCCCGGCTCAAGACGACCGGCGAGTTTCAGGACGATTTCACGATTGTGGTACTGGAAAGTGAATAGCCGATGTATCGCGTCACGGAATGCTTGTCGGTGGGGCCGTTCGCGTCGCCGGAGCGCGCCAAAAAGCTACTCGCGGCCGGGGTGACGCACGTGCTGAACGTCTCCGACGGCCCGAGTGTCGTGTCGGTGGATACCGGGTTCGCCGGCGTGGCGTGGGTGCCGATGTCCGACGGCAAGCGACTCGCCCCCGCGACCGCGATCTGGGCGCTTGACACGCTGCACAAGCTCGCGATCGCACCGGACGCGCACGTGTACGTTCACTGCATGGCGGGTCAGCTCCGCGCGCCGACGATCCTCTGGCTGTACCTGGTCGCGCTCGGCGTACCGCCAGCGGACGCGCGAAACTGGATCGAGAGCCGCTCGCCCGACGCGGTCGCCGGGCACCCGCGCATGGTCGATCACGAACATGTGCTGCTCGCGCAGAAGCACGGCCTGGCGAACTTCTTCCCACACCCGCGCCCGAACCTCATCGTGCCGTTCCCGCTCATGGAAGGGGAGTAATCCATGCTCTTCGCCGAACTCCGCGGCAAACTCGGCCGCGATGGTTCTCGCGCCCACGATCGCGCGGAAGACCTCCTCACGTCCACCGCGTTCCAACTGCTCCGCTACCTACCGCTGGATGTTGGCTTGCTGTCGGTGCTGCACCGCGTGCGGGCCGTAGGCGGCAATGGACGCGTGACGACCGATCGCCCTCCGTGGTTGAGGCTCGATGACGTGACCGCGGCCGAGTACACCTTCTGGCCGCACTGGGGGAAATACGGCCAACCGGATGTGATCGTGGAGCTACACGCGGGCGTTCGCGCCGTGGGCAGACTCGTGATCGAAGTGAAACTGGATGCAGGCAAGAGCGGAGCCGACGCTGATGTCGAAGACGATACCGACGAAGAAGTAAGTTCGGACCAATTACACAAGTATTGGCAGGGCTTGGGCTTGCGCGCGAATACCGGAAGCCCCGCGCTGGGCGTGGTCTACCTGACCTCGCACGCCGTCCCGCCGGCGGAGGAACTGGCTGCGTCGGTTGCGCGCGAGCCGGGCAACTGGCTCGGTTGGCTCTCATGGCGCGACGTGTGGGCCGTGGTGCGGACGCGAAGCGAACTGGCCGCACGAGATCTGGCTGACATCCTCACTGCAAAGGGACTGAAGGGGTTCGATGGTTTTGGTGCGAGGCCGATTCAAGTGCCTTCTTGCGGGCGGTTCTGGATTTCACCCCCGGCACGTTGGTTCCACATTGCGCCGTGGACCATCGCGAACACGTCGCGATTCTGGTCGGATAACAAGGGGAGAAAATGAGTGACATCGCATTGAGCAGAGCAATCTACAACGCCACGGCCTTCTTGGAGCAAGTCCACGAAGACGTTCGTTCGCTCTTGACCGCTCTCGTGAGCATGTTGGAGCGACAGGGATGGTATGAAGCTTACGCCGGGAGTGTGAGTTGGGAGCTCAAGCCCAAGCTCGAAGGTGGGTGGTATTGGGTTCTTCCTGCTGCGTGGCTCGTCTTCTTACCTCACGCGCGGGAAGACAAGATGTCAGATCGCTTCATTGCTGTTTCCTGTAACTTCACGCACTCCGAGGGAGTTGACCACGGTTACGCGACCTTTGCAGCTTCAGTGGCACGCTTCCCGACTAAGGCTTCCGTCGGTGAGGTATGGGAGGACTGGGAGCCAAAACCTGAAGCGTACACAGCCTGTCTTGGTCAGGGTGGGTTTGTGACGCTCTCGCTCGACAAGTTCTCTGATTATTCACGGCATAAGGCGAATGTGGCAACTATCATCCTTCCCCTTTGCGACCTGACAAACGCCGATGTCCTCCAAGCGAAGGTGGTCAACCCACTTCTTGCGGAGGAAAAGAAACTCAAGGCCCCAAAGTGACTACTCCGCTCGCGTACCTCAACGGTCGGTTCTTGCCGTTCGCCGAAGCGGCACTCCCGCTGCACGACGCCGGGTTCGTCTCCGGGGCGACGGTCGTCGATAACGCGCGCACGTTTCGCCACAAGCTGTTCCGCTGGCCCGACCACCTCGCGCGCTTCCGCCGCGACTGCGCCGCGTGCTACGTCCCCCTGAACGCGACCGACGAACACCTCACCGCGACCGCCGAAGAACTGATCGCCCACAACGCGAAGTTGCTCCCGTCCGGCGGAGAGTTGCAGTTGGTGACGTTCGCGACACCCGGCCCGCTCGGCTTCTACCTCGGCGAAGCGACTAACGGACCGCCGACGCTCGGAATGGTGACGTACCCGTTGCCGTTCGCCCGCTACCGGCGGTTCTTTGCGGAGGGCGCGACGCTCGCGGTCGCAGGCTTCCAGGCGTCTGACTCGGCAGACATGCTGCCCCCGGAGGTGAAGCACCGGAGTCGGATGTTCTGGCACGTCGCCGAGAAACGTTTGAGCGATCCCGAAAGTCGATTTCAGTGGGATACCCGCGGCGCTGTTCCGGTTGTGTTTAACCTCAATGGCGTTGGGGATACCGCGATCGGAAGCATTCTCGTTGTCACCGACGGCAAAGTGATCCGGGCCGCTTGTGGTTCGGTGTTGGACAGCGTGAGCGTCAAAGTCGTAGGCGAACTCTGCGACTCGTTCGGTATTCCCTTCAACTATTCGCCACTTGATTTGCGAGGATTGGCGAACCCCGAACTGCAACGAAATCCCGACCCGAGTGTGACACGAGCGGCGGAAGTGTTACTCGCTGGTACAGGATTTTGCCTTGCCGGGGTCAAGAGGTTCGCTGGTCACACTTATTCACGCACCTTCGAGTGGCCCGGGCCGGTGTTCGTGAAGTTGCTCGCCGCGTGGAACGATCTGGTCGGCGTCGATATCGCGAAGCAGTTTCTGGAAGGGCCGTGATCCATTCAAGAAGGGCGTTCGCCGGCGAGAACCTCCAGCGGGTGCAGCGCGACGCGGCCGGTGAGGTCGCGGATCTGGTGCCGGCACGAGGTTCCGGTCGCGATGATCGTCGCCGCCGGATTCGCGGTAACCGCGGGTATCAGTTCGAGGTTCGCGATTGACACGCTGATGTCGTAGTGCTGCTTTTCGTAGCCGAACGCGCCCGCCATGCCGCAACACCCAGCATCGAGAACGGTCACGTCGAGGCCACGAACCAGTTTTAGCGCCGCGGTCGTCCCCTTCGACCCGACGAGCGCCTTCTGGTGACAGTGCGGGTGCAAGAGTGCCTTGCCCGCGAGCGGGGCGATGTCGAGTTGCACGGCGTTTTCGCTCACCTGCCGCGCGAGCCACTGCTCGGCCATCTCCGCGACTGCCGCGACGCGCTTCGCGGCTGGCCCCGGCACCAGTTCCGGCCACTCGTCGGCCAGCGACAGGATGCAACTCGGCTCCAGGCCCAAGATTGGGATACCCTCTGAGGCGAAACGATCGAGTTTGGCGATCCCGTCGCGCGCGAGTTTGCGGGCGTCCGTGAGAAACCCCTTCGAGAGCATCGCCCGGCCGCAGCAGACGTTCGCGAGTTCGACGGTGAAGCCCGCGCGCTCCAGGAGCGTCACCGCGGCGCGCCCGATCTGCGGTTCCTGGTAGGTGGTGAAACAGTCGTCGAGCAGGACGACGGTGGGCGAACGGCCGGTGTCAGCCGGCCGGTGAGCGCTGTCGCGCCCCGTGCCGCGCTTCACTTGCTCCGCAATCTCGCTGCACGGGGCAGGTTCCACCGGCCGGCTGACACCGGCCGTTCGCCTGTGAAACCACTTGCGGAAGTGGTCGCGGTGCCACTCGGGCAGGCTGCGGCGCCGGTCGATCCCGGCCAGCCCTTCCATCACCCCGCGCACCCACCTGCGGCGCGCGAACCAGTTGTTGAGACCCGCGAACCGCGCCGCGAGCGGACTGAGTCGATGAACGTGCTTGACGAACAGGTGCCCGAGCGGGCGCGCCCGGCGGGCGTAGTATGCGTGCAGGAACTCCGCCTTCAGTTTCGCGACATCGACGTTGCTCGGGCACTCACTCTTGCACGCTTTACACGAGAGGCACAGGTCCATCACGTCGGCGATCCACCGCTGAGCGATCGGCGCGTGCCGGCTCTTGGGCGGGTTCGCCTCGGTGAGCGCGAGTCGGAGCGCGTTCGCGCGGGCGCGTGTGGTGTCCTGCTCGTCCTTTGTGGCGCGATAGCTCGGGCACATCGCGCCGCCCTGCGTCTTGCGGCACACGCCGGCGCCGTTGCATAGCTCGATGCTGCGGAAGAACCCGCCCTGCTTCGAGAAGTCGAGTACCGTTGGAGGGTCGGATTGCGGCATCTTGCCCGGCGGGACGCGCATGTTCTCTTCCATCGCGGGCGCGTCCACGATCTTGCCGGGGTTCAGCACGTTGCCCGGGTCGAAGCCGCGCTTCACCTGCCGGAACGCCTCGTACACGACCGGCCCGAACATCTTCTTGTTCCACTCGCTCCGCACGAGGCCATCGCCGTGCTCGCCGCTCAGGCTGCCGTTGAACTCCAGCACGAGGTCGGTCACGTCCTCCATGATCGCGCGCATCGTGGCGACGCCGGCTTCCTCGTGAATGTTC
>CAZBXY010000149.1:0-18694 GCA_964495365.1 uncultured Frigoriglobus sp.
GCCTCGATCAGGCACCCGGAGAAGGTGGGTTCGTTCACCATCACCAGCGCGTCGAGCGGGTCCGCGTCCTCGGCGAGCGTCTGCGGGATGAACCCGTAGTCGCCGGGGTACACCGCGGAACTGTAGAGGTAGCGGTCGAGCTTGATGAGGCCCGTGACCTTGTCCACCTCGAACTTGTTCCGCTTTCCTTTGGGAATTTCGACGATCACGTTCACGACCGCCGCCTCCCCGGTGCCCGGGGGGATCATCATGTAGTCGCGGATGTAGTCGCGGCGGGCAAACATGCCGGCTCCTTTTGACGGTGCGGGGGCACAGTTAGAGTACAGCCCGTCGTGGGAAATTCGAAAGGGGACCGAAGCACGAAACTCGAAAAGAGCCACCGTCTCGTTTCGGATTTCGTGTTTGCTCTTTCGAATTTCCCGCCGCCGGCGGGGCGCGGTACAATCGCCCCGTCGCCGGAGGAAACCCGATGCGCCTCACGCTCGCCGCGACCGCGCTGCTCGTTACTGCTCTCCCGGGCGCGGCCGAAGACTACCCGCACGTCGTTCTCAAGAACGAAAAACTCAAGTTCACGCTCTACGAGGCGGACGCGAAGAAGGGGTTCTATCGCGGCACGCGGTTCGATCACGCCGGCGTGTTCGGGCACATTGAGTTTGCCGGGCACAAGATCTTCGGCCCGTGGAAGGATACGCACGACCCGACCAACCACGACGACATCGTCGGCCCGTGCGACGAGTTCGGCATCGACTCGCCGCTCGGCTACGACGACGCGAAGGTGGGCGAAACGTTCCTCAAGATCGGCGTCGGCGAGTTGGAGAAGCCGAAGGAAGCGAAGTACAGCTTCGCGAACAGGTACAAGATCGTGAGGCCGCTAGAGTGGAAGCGATGGCGAGGTCATCCGCGAGCAACTGACAATCCACCCATTGATGCACCGATTCAGAAGTGGGAGACGAACCAGAAGGCGAATGGTTACGGCTACAACTACCTCAAAACCGTCGTACTCCACGAGGATGGCGCGGCAGTCTCCGTCTACTACACGCTAAAGAACACGGGCGAGAAGCGGATCGTCACCGACTTCTACAACCACAATTTCTTCAACGTCAATGGCGACGCAGTCGGGCCGAACTACTCGTTCACGTTCCCGTGCGAGGTGAAGGCGAAAGACCTGCGGGGCAAGTTCGGCGAGTTGGTCGAGTTGAAGGACAAGCAGTTCCGGTTCAAGGACAAACTGCCCAGCGGCGAGTTCGTGATGGCGGGTCTCACCGGGTTCGATTTGAAGGACGAGATGCACCGCGCGTTTGAAATGCGGCACGCGCCGAGCGGGGTGCGGATCGCGGTGACGCATACCTATCCGTTCGCGAAGTTCAACGTGTGGGGGATCAAGACGACGATCTGCCCCGAACCATTCATGGCGATTGATCTCAAGCCGGGAGAAAGTGTAGCGTGGAGAATCGGCTACGTGTTCACGCACGAACCGGTAAAGAAGTGAGGCTCGCGCCGAACGAGCGTGTCGGGACTTTCACCCCTTCTCGGCTGAATCTGCCCCGTTCACTCTCTCGAATTTCTCTAAACTGAACTCGCGGAGTGCAAATTCAGACGCGGCCACAATCTGTGCTAAACAGAAACTCGCGTTCGATCGGGTAACGCGCGCACGTCATCGCCCCGCGTGATACATTTGATCCGATCACTGCGGACCGTACAACCCCGCGAACCCGCGGGTCGAGGAGTCGGGTCGTGAAGCGTCCCCTGCGCCTGCGCGGCATCAGCGGCGACATCAAGGGTCAGGTCTGGGAGTCGGAAACGATTCTCCGCGCCGGCCGGCTCGGGACATTGGAAATCGTTCTCGACGACAGTTCCGTCAGCCGCCGGCACGCCGAGGTGCGCCGGGGCGACGACGGGTGGCACGTCCGCGACCTCGACAGCACCAACGGCACCTACGTCAACGGGGTCCGCATCGGGTCGGGCGACCAGCCCCTGAAGCCCCGCGACATCGTGCAGTTCGGCAAGGTGGCGGTCATCGTCGAGATGACCGAAACGCCGCCGGACGGCCCGCCGTCGAACCAGCACATCGTCGCGGCCACGCAATCGACCTACGAAGAGGGCTTGCGGCGGATCGCGTTCGACCGCAACCACATGCCCCGCGCCGGCGAGCAACTGTTCGCGCTGCTCCGCGCCGGGCACCACTTCGTCAACATGACCAGCGAGGACCAGCTCCTCGACGCGGTTCTCAACGACGCGGTGAGTGTGCTCGAAGCCCAGCGGGGCGCGATCGTGCTCGCCGAGGGCGACGGGACCGACCCGAAGATGCGGCTCCGCGGGCTGGCGGTCGGTCAGGGCGAGCCGCCGGGCCGGTTCCACTACTCCAAGAAGCTCACCGCGCGGTGCTTCGCCAGCGGCGTCTCCTTGCTCTACAGCACGCTCACCGCCGACGACGAAACGAAGATGACCCAGAGCATCGCCGACGGGGCGATGGCCAGCGTCATGTGCGTGCTGCTCCGCACCCCGCGCAAGCGGCTGGGTGTGTTGCACCTCGACCGCGGGTTCCTCCAGAACCCGTTCACCGAGGACGACCTGCACCTGGCCGACGCGCTGGCCGCCCACGTCTCCGCCGCGATCGAGGCGGCGCAACTCCTGCGCCGGCAAAAGGATCAGTTCCTGAAAACGGTGTCGGTGCTGGCCCAGGCGGTCGAACTCCGCGACGACTACACCGGCAACCACACGCAGCGGGTGACGCGGTACGCCACCATGCTCGGCGAGAAGTTGGAACTGTCGGACGAGCAACTCGAACTCATCAAGATCGGCGGCCCGCTCCACGACATCGGCAAGATCGGGATCGACGACGCGATTCTCCGCAAGCCGGGCCGGCTGACCGGAGCCGAGTACGAGATCATGAAGACGCACACGACCAAGGGGGCCGAGATCCTCGCGTCGGTGCCGGAAATGGGGCCGATCATCCCGATCGTCCGCAGCCACCACGAGCGGTGGGACGGCACCGGCTACCCGGACCGGCTCCGCGGCGAGGAAACTCCGCTCCTGGCGCGGATCGTTGCGGTCGCCGACGCGTTCGACGCGATGACCTCGAACCGCCCGTATCACGAGAACAAGAAGGGCCGCCCGCCGGCGTGGGCGTTCGGTGAGGTGGAGAACCAGCTCGGCAAGCAGTTCGACCCCACCGTCGGCCGGGCGTTCATTTCGATCCGCGAGGAGATCGTGCGGGCGATGATGGAACTCTTGCCCGGCACCGAACTCGAAGCGCTCGAGCCCCTGGCCGTTACGGTGGAAGGCTTCGTCCACGACCCGCGGGGTTAGTTCAGTGTCAGTGGTTAGTGGCCAGTGGCAGTGAAAGGCAGAAGGCCGGCGGCTTTGGTCTTCGGCCTTTCACTGCCTTCTTTCTGTCTTTCACTAACCACCAGCCACTAACCACTGATACTACTCGACGACCATGAACGACTCCAAAAACGCCCCCGCGGCCGGGGCGCCCACGAAGGCGTCGGTGCCGATCGCCATCACCTGATACAACCGCTTTCCCACCAAGTAGATGCGCGCCCGCAGCGCGCCGGGCTGCGGCCCCGCAAACCGCGCCGAGAATTCGCGCCCGGGGTACTTTCCCGCGAGCGTGATCGGCTCCTCGGCGGTCGCGGTGGCGCTCGCGGCGCGGATCATGTCGCCCTGCGCGCTCTTGAGGTATACCGGCACGCGGTCGGCCGGGTCGTCGTCGGGAATCGGCAGGTTGGTGACGGTGACGGTCAGCGCGCCGCCGGCCGTTTCGACCGAGTACACGGTCGATTTGGTCGCCCCGGACTGTTCGGTCACCTTCGGCGGGCGCCCGAACCGGACGCGGAACGTGTGTTCCTTCGAGAGGAACTCCGGCGCCTGCGGCTCCGCACAGCCGGCGAAGCCGATCGCGACAGGAATCAGGAGCAGCGTTGCTCGAAGCACCGGCTCACTCCAACAACTGGAACGATTCCAGGAACGCGGTCGCTTCGGGGGTAGTGGCGAAGCTCTCCACTCCTCGCGCCGACACGTGATAATAGCGTGTGCCGACGATGAACATACGGACGCGGTACGTACTATTGTCCGGTCGTTCAACGGTGAAATCGCGACCCGGATACTTACCCGTCAGCATGATCGAAGTGCTCGAAACCAGTTTGCCGTTCATCTTTCCCACTTCGGCGTCACGGGCACCATCGAGCCGCTGCGAGATCATTTCGGGTGTTAAGTTCGGGGGCACGGAATCCAACACTCGAACCGCGTAAGCTCCGTTCTTCGTCGAGGCGGTGAACATCTTGGCCTTGACCCCACCCCTCGATTCTTCGTCTTCCTTTGGCGTGTTGGGGAACTTCACTTTGAACTTGTACTCGGTTGAAGCAAACTCCGGCGTCTCTTTTTTCGCGGGTGGGGTCGCGGGCAATGGCTCGGAGGGGGTCTTGGCGGATGGCGTCTCGGGCGGCTTGCAGCCGACGACAGCAACTGCCGTTACCACCGCAATCATCGACAGGAGTTTCTGGAACATGAGTTGGGCCTTGTGATGAGAAATCGCTCGCGAACAGGACACGATCTTTGTACCGCGCCACTCGCACATCCGCGCCCTTTCACCTTCCGCCCCGCGCCCGGTCGCGGTATAACCACAACAGTACTCGCTTTATCCGTTTGTTCACCGCCGGGAAGCCACGATGGCCCGCTGCTTCTGCCACCTGCACCTGCACACGCATTACAGTATGCTCGACGGGTTCAACCGCATCCCGCCGCTGGTCGAGCAGACCAAGAAACTCGGCATGAACGCCTGCGCGATCACCGACCACGGGAACCTGTACGGCGCGATCGAGTTCTACACCGAGTGCAAGAAGGGCGGGATCAAACCCGTCATCGGCTACGAGGCGTACCTCGCGCCCGGCTCGCGGTTCGACCGCAACAGCAAGGGCGAACTCGGGTTCTCCACGCACCTCACGCTGCTCGCCAAGAACGCCACCGGGTTCAAGAACCTCATCAAGATGTCCAGCGCCGCGTACCTCGAAGGGTTCTATCGCAACCCGCGGATCGACCGCGAACTGCTCGAAGCGCACAAGGAGGGCATCGTCTGCCTGAGCGGGTGCCTCGCCGGCGAGTTCAACCAGTACATCGCCAACAACAAGCCCCAGGAGGCCGAAAAGACGGCGAAGTGGTTCCGCAAGGTGTTCGGCGAAGATTTCTACATCGAGATTCAGAACAACGGGATCGCGTTACAGGACCAGTGTACGCCGGTCGCGGCAGACATCGCGCAGAAGCTCGGGGTGCCGCTCGTGGCCACCGCGGACGCTCACTACCTCTGTTCGGAAGACGCCCGCGCGCACGATGTGCTGTTCTGCATCAACACCCGGCAAATGCACGACCCGCGGAAGAAGAAGTACCCCGAGGAGCGGATGGCGAACCCGTACTTCGTCCGCAGCCCGGAGGACATGTACCGGCTCTTTCCCGACTACGCCGACGCGGTGGCGCGGAGCCAGGAGATCGCCGACCGCGTCGATATCGAGATCGACTTCAAGAAGCGGTACTTCCCGGTGTTCGAGGCACCGGACGCGAAGACGCCCGCCGAGTACCTGCGCGAGTTGTGCGAGCAGGGCGTGAAGGAGCGGTACGGCGATAATCCCAGCGAAGCGGTGAAGAAGCGGCTCGACCACGAACTCGGCGTCATCACCAAGATGGGGTTCGAGACGTATTTCCTGGTGGTGTGGGACTTCGTGCGATTCGCCCGCGAACAGGGCATCCCCTGTACCGCTCGCGGCAGCGGGTGCGGGGCGATCGTCGCGTACGCGCTGTACCTCAGCCACGTCTGCCCGCTCGAATACGACCTGCTCTTCGAGCGGTTCCTCGACCCCAATCGAAGCGAGGCGCCCGACATCGACATCGACTTCTGCCAGGACCGCCGCGAACTCGTTATCGAGTACGTGAAGCAGAAGTACGGCGAGAACTCGGTCGCGCAGATCGGCACGTTCGGTACGCTCGCCGCGAAAGCGGCTCTGAAGGACGTGGGGCGCGTGCTGGACGTGCCGCTGGAACGCGTCAACTTCATGTGCAAGCTCGTGCCGATGAAGGGCGCGATCGCCAAGAGCCTTCAGGAAGCCCTCGACGAATCCCCGGACTTCCGCCGCGAGTACGACCAGGATCCGCAGATTCATGACATGGTCGATCTGGCGCTGAAGCTCGAAGGTACGAACCGCAACGTCGGGACGCACGCCGCCGGCGTGGTGATCGCCAACGGCCCCATCACGAACTACGTCCCGGTGCAGCGCCCGCCGAAGAAGGGCGGCGAGGACAACCCGGACGCCTCGACCACGATGACGACGCAGTGGGAGATGGGCATCATCGAGAAGGTCGGGCTTCTCAAGATGGATTTCCTCGGACTGCGGAACCTCACGGGTCTCGACAACTGCGTGAAGCTCATCAAGCGGACCCGCGGCGAGACGATCGACCCGATGAAGTTCCCGCTGGACGATGTCGAAACCTACAAGCTCCTCCAGCGCGGCGACGCGAAGGGCGTGTTCCAGCTCGAAAGCGAGGGCATCCGCGAACTCTTGAAGCGGATGAAACCGGACAACATCCGCGACCTGATCGCGGTGCTGGCCCTGTACCGCCCCGGTCCGCTCGAGGGCGGCATGGTGGACGAGTACGTCGAGTGCAAGCACGGGCGGCGCCAGCCGGTGTACCCGCACCCGGTGATGGAGGAAGTGCTGGGTGAAACGCACGGCGTCATGGTGTACCAGGAACAGATCATGCGAATTTTGAACCGCCTCGGCGGGATCGAACTCGCAAAAGCCTACGCGTGCATCAAGGCAATCTCGAAGAAGAAGCAGGAGACCATCGACGAGCGGAAGATCGATTTCGTCAAGGGGTGCAACGAGGGCGGTCTGACCACCGAACAGGCGGACGAGATCTTTGAGCTGATCGTGAAGTTCGGGGGCTACGGTTTCAACAAGAGCCACACGGCCGCCTACGCGCAGATCGGGTACCAGACCGCGTACCTCAAGGCGCACTACACCGCCGAATACATGGCGGCGCTCTTGTCGAGCGAGATCGACGACGGCAACAAGCGCGACGTGTTCATCGACCACATCGCCGACGCCCGCAAGCTCGGCATCGACGTACTCCCGCCGGATGTCAACCGCGGGATGGCCGATTTTGACGTGCAGAACAACCGCATCATCTTCGGCCTCACCGCGATCAAGGGTCTGGGCCGCGGGGCCGCCGAGGAGATCGTCCGCGCCCGCGCCGCCGGCGGAAAGTTCAAGGATCTGTTCGACTTCTGCGAGCGCGTGGACCGGCGCGTCGTGCCAAAGGCCGCGGTCGAGAAGATGATCCAGGCCGGGGCGTTCGACGCGCTCGGGAAGCGGTCGGCCCAGTTCGCCGCGGTCACGAAGGCCTATGCGTCGGCCGACGAGCGGGCCGCCGAGAAGCGCCGCGGGCAGACCGGCTTGTTCGACGAGATGGAAGGCGACGACGCGGACGGGGCAACGAACAACGGGCTGCCGGACGTGCCCGAGTGGCCCGAAACCGAGCGCCTGAAGTTCGAGAAGGAGGCGCTGGATTTCTACATTTCGAGCCACCCGCTCGCGCAGCACGACGACCAACTGCGCCGGTTCCGCACCCACGACGCCGGTCCGCTCGCCAAGAACGGCAAGAACGGGATCCTGGCCCAGGTCGGCGGGATGATTACCAACCTCGACGTGCGCACCGCGAACAAGGGCCGCAACATCGGCCGCAAGTACGCGATGTTCCGCGTCGAGGACTTCACCGGCAGCGTCCGGTGCATCCTGTGGTCCGACGAGTACTCGCGGTTCAAGGAGGTCATCGAGTCGGACTTCGTCGGGCTGTTCGAGGGCGAGTTGAAATGGGGCGAGGGCCGGGCCGAACCGGACTTCAACATCAAGAAGGTGATCACGATCGAGGAGGCCCGGGCCGAGTTCACCAAGAGCATGGTGCTGAAGGTTCCGTACACCGAGGACGACGAGGACCTGCGGAAGCTGGACGCAGTGAGCCTGATCCTGAAGCGGTACCGCGGGTCGTGCCCGGTGTACCTGAGCGTGCGCGACGGGGCCGGCAAGCAGGTGCAGTTGAAGCTCAACGACGAGTTCAAGATCAACCCGGCTCTGCTGAAACTCGAAGAACTGGAGATGGTACTGGGGCAGGGGGCGGTGATCTTCTCCCGCTGAGGGGTCATCCGTGCCGGAAGAGGTCGAGTTCCTGACGCCCGCCGACCTGCGCGACATCCTGCGCGGGATGGCAGCCGTGTCCCTGCTCCACGAGGGACCGTCGGGGTACCGCGACCACTGGTTCCGAATCGCGGGCGACATTGCGGTCGCGGAGTGGGGCGACTTCGCCGGGAACCGATGTCACTTCCTGTTCCACCCGGCCGGGAGCGTGATTCTCGGCTTCGACCACGAATCGCCGATGAGTCCGCACGCGACGGACGGTCCAGAGTTCCGCGCGTGGCCGGGCGTGTACGAGTCTCTCCCGGCGCAGCTCGCCGACGCACTCGTGGCGCAGCCGTTCGGGCCGGAGTTCGACCCCCGCGAGGTCACGTTCTGCTTGTGGAACCGGTCCGGAAAGAAGGTCTGGGAGAAGGGCGAGATCGCGTACCCCGAGCGCGAGTACGACGACCCAGACGGCGAGGGGTATATTCTCGATTGCGTACGCAACTACTACATCGACTTCGCCAGCGAGTTCCAGGAGAGGTATCACTGGGATCTGGACGAGGACGCGGTCGCGGAGTTGCTCTCCGGTGACGAGATCACGCGCGACTGCCTTCAGCGCCTCAAGCCCGGCTGCGACCCTAACGCGTTCGCTCCAGAGTTGATTGCGATGGGCTTCCGGCTCGTCTGAGGTCGCCCAAACGCCGAAGGGCGGCCAAATGGCCGCCCTTCAACTCGTGACTCACCTGATCTCAGGCTCCCGGTTCGGAGATGCTGCGGGCGTAGCGCGCCAGGAGCATCTGCACGGCCTGGATCGTCTGCCACTCGGAGAACCCGATCCGCACTTCCGTGCCTTCCTCGTTCGCCTCGATGTTCTCGACGGCGGTGGTCAGACCCTTGTGCAGGTAGTCGAGGATCTCGGCCAGCCGGGCGGCCTGTGATGGGGAGAGCTTCTGCGGCAGCGGGGGTACGTCGTCGTCGAACGCGGTCCAGTTCGCGGCTGTTGGGGGCGGGGCGACCGTGCGCTGGCTGTCGGCGACCGAAATCGAGCCGGACGCGCGGGCCAGTTCGTCGGCCCGGATCGTCTGCGCCTGGCCGCCGGCGTTGCTCGCCGGCACCACCGACGCCTTCCGCGCCGCGATCTCTTCCATCGTCCCGAACAGCAACATGCTACGCCCGATCGACACCTGGTCGCCGGGCCGCAGCCGGCGGATCTGGATCGCGGTGCCGTTCACCCGCGTCCCGTTGGTGCTGTCGAGGTCGGTCAGGATGACGTCGCCGTCCTCCATCTGGACCTTCGCGTGGAACCGGCTGACGCGCTCGTCGTTGAGGCGCAGTCCGTTGCCCTCCTCGCGGCCGATCGTGACGGGGATGGGCAGGTCCTTGTACACCCGGCCCTTATCGACGCCTTCGAGAACGAGGAACGTGACCGTTCGCATGGAAATGGTCCTGTGCCGTGCCCGGCCTCGAAGACGAGGAAGGGCCGATGAAGGTGGTATAGCACAACCGATTCGGAATCGGGCGTGAAAAACCGCCGGAGCAAACCCCCTTCGCTTTTGTCATTGTCCACCTTTCAGGTGAAGGTGTCAATTTCACCGCGAATAATCTCGACCGGTTCCTCTCAGATTTCCTGTGCGGCGCGAGGGGCGGGTAGAACAGTGTTCATTCGTTTAGACGGAACGATGCGAACAGGCGCCGACCTGCGGGGCCGTCCGGGGTCACCCGCTTCCCCTGGATCCCGTACACGTACAGCCGCGGGTGCTTCGCTTCGCTCATCAGAACCAGCCGTTCGAGCGCCGGTCCGTCGGGGGAGTCCAGGTGGATCTCGATGCCCCACCCTTTATCCAAACGGACCTCCGCTTCCTTTGTGACCGTGCCCTTGAGCCGGGCCACTTCGCGGTCGCGGACGACCCGGAGTACCCCGGCGGCCACCACCCGGTCGCGGTCGGATTGTAGTTTTTGGGCGAGGCCCGGGTCCAGGTCGTTGTACGCGGCCCACGCCGTCGTGCGGGTGTACCACCGGCGCGCCGCGAACCGCTTCCCGCCGGCGAGGGCGCCGTCGGCGACGGGTTCGGTGTCTTCTTCGGTCGGGTGCCCGGGCAGCGCGACGGTGAACGACCCGTCGGGCGGGGTGAACTCGGTCCAGGCGCCCTCCGGGAGTCGCCCGGCCCGGAACCCGAGGACCAGCAGGGTCGCGCTCATCACGACGACCGCGAGGACGCACCCGCACGCGATCGGCACGACGGGGAACCTGACCGGCGCCGGCGGCGCGACCGGTTGTGCCCGCGGGGGCTTCGGCTCGGGGGCCGGCGCGTCGTCGAGCGACAGCGGTTCTGGAGCGGGCGCCGCGGGTGGCGGCTCCGGTTGCGCGGTGGACACGGGCAGCGCGGTGACGACCTCCGCGCACCACGGGCACGGGGCGAGCTTGCCGAGGGTCGCTTCGGGCACCTGGAACGGCTTGCCGCAGCGGGTGCAACTGACCGGAACGAACATGAGTACCTGCGCGCGAGAGACATCGATACCGCCGGCTCGGTAGGTTATAGTGGCGGTACGTGTGCCCGGAGGTAACGCGATGAACCCGACCGAAACGACCGCGCCCGATCCGACCGTGCCCGACCCGTACCGCCAGATGTGGGCCGAATGGGACGAACTCGCGGCCCGATACCCGACCCCGACGCTCGACGACGTGCGCCCGGAGTGGCAGTGGGTGAGCGACCATGCGAACGACGCACTCATCGATCCCGACGGCAAATACTGGGGGTTGCACATCGCTGTGTACCAGCAGCGCGTCGTCGGGGCCGACCGCGACCCGATCGCCCTTCAAATCCGTCTCGCGCGGGAACTGAACATTCATCCCGAACGGATGATTGTGGTGTTCCGCGGCGACTACCGCGCCGCGCTTCTTTGAGGATCGCCCGTGCCAACGCTCCAGCTCTACGACGAACACATCGGACCGGACATTGCGGTACACGATCCGGCCGGAGGGGTCCTCAATATCCCGCTGACGCGGTTCCGGTGTCTGCTCGAAGTGCCGGGGTTTTCACTTCCGCGTGACGCGATCATCGACACCGGCGCGCCGCTGGTTTGATTTCAGAGTAGAAGGCACACGCCGTGTGCCGTCGCTGTTCTTCGTGTGAAGCGACGGCACACGGCGTGTGCCTTCTACTCTGAAAAGCCGCGGCGGCTTGCCTTCGGCTCGCGGAACGCGAGAATCGTCTGCACCGCTTCCACCAACCCCGAGCAAAGTCATGATCCGCTTCGGTTCCGCGCTCCTCGTCGCCCTCGTGCCGCTGGCGCTGGCGGCCCAGGACACCAAGCCCGAGTTGTTCGTTTCCAAGGACGGGAAGTTCTCCATCGCGCTGCCCGGTAAGGCCGCCGAGAGCAAGAACAAGGCGAAGGTCGGCGACGGTACGGTGGACCTGTACGTGTTCAAGGTCACGCACAAGAGCAGCGCGTTCATCGTCACCTACAGCGACTACCCGAAGGACAAGATCGGGGCCGACAAGGAGAAGTTCGTGGCCGACCGGGTCGAGGCGAACGTCGCGAACCTCAAGGGCAAGGTGCTCTCGAACGAGAAGCTCGCGCTGGGCAAGGGGAAGCACCCCGGGCGCGAGGCCCGGGTCGAGTTGGGGGAGAAGAAGCAACTCTACCGCGCCCGAGTGTACCTCGTCGGCGAGCGCGTGTATCAGGTCGTCGTCCTCGGCCCCGACGAGTTCGTCAAGGGCAAGGAAGTGGACGACTACTTCGCGTCGTTCAAGGTGGACGAGTGAGCCGCGGGCGAACAGCCGGGTCTGGGCGAACGGCCGGTGTCAGCCGGCCGGTGCGATGCGCACAAATGTTGAAAACTTGCCACGTGGCAAGTGGGTGGTTGTTTGAGCGACGTGCGAAAATCTGCGAAAAGGCCTGGGAAATCGAAAGGTTGCCAAAGGTTGCCAAAGATTGCCAAAGATTGCCAGTGGCAATCTTTGACCAAACCCTTGTTTTTCCAGTGTTTCGTCAAAGATTGCCAAAGATTGCCAACGTGTCGCCTCGCCCCGCTAACTAGACATTTGTGCGCATCGGGCGGTGAGGCGTCACCGGCCGGCTCACACCGGCCGTTCGCCTACTTCGCCACCTTCGTCTCTTCGGCCGAGGTGAGGCTGAAGTAGAACCCGTGCGGGTTGTTGCCGTTGGCGACCTTCAACAGCACGGTGTTCTTCCCCTTGACGAGCTTCACCGCGACCTTGTGCGCCTCCGGGGCCGCGGCGCGCGTCTCGCGCGACACGAACACCTCCTTGCCGTTCACCCACAGCCGGGCGCCGTCGTCTGGGCCGAGCAGCACTTCCGCCGCCTGATCGCTCGGCGATTCGATCTCCACGCACATGTACGACGCGGAGTTGTTCGCGCCGAAGCCGTGCAGCGCGGCGAGGTCGAAGTAGCCCTTCCCGTCGGGCCGGATCGTCTTCCAGCCCAACTTTAGGATGACGCGGCCCTGCTCGTTCAGCGGGAACTCCGCCTTCGGGTCGAACGCGGCCTTCTCCGGGCCGAACTCCTTGTCGAGCGCCTTGTCCATGCTCTCGGCGCGGAACGGCCCGACGATGTGGAAGGCGTCGGGCGTCAGCGCCGCGACACGCAGCGTTTCGAGGTACGCCACCAGATCAACCATTTCGTCTTCATTGAGTGCCGCGACGATGTCCTCGGGCATGATCGACACCTTCAGCTTGCGGACCTCGCCCGCGATCTCGGTTCGCGGAACGGTCGTGTCCTTGCCGTTGGCGTCGCGGAGGGTGATCGCGGTCGGTGTGTCGGAAACCAGTAGCCCGCTGACGGTGACGTCGGCGGTCGTGGTGACGGAATGCTGAACGTACTGGTCCGCGATGGCCTTCGAGGGCATCAGGATCGACTCATAAAGGGCCTCGCGGGCGCTCTTCTTGCCGACCATCGAGAGATCGGGGCCGACCTGCCCGCCGACCCCGCGAACCATGTGACACTTCGCACACTGCGCCGCGCCCGCGAGGCTGGCGTTCCAGACCGCCTTGCCGCGGCTCGCGTCGCCGCTGCGTTTCGCGAGTTCGCCGATCGGCGGCAGGTTCTTGGGGTTCAGTTTGCCCGGGGCAGGGAACGCGAGCAGCGCCCGGTTCCGCTCGCCCTGGAACGGCGAGTTGCGGAGCAGTTGGCCCGCGTGTGCGACGAGTTCCTTCGGCAAGTCGCCCTTCTGGTGCGTGTCGAGCAGCCAGACGGTGCCCGGTCGCGTGCCGGCGAGTGATTCCACCGCGGTGGGTTTTAGATCGTTAATCGAGTTGGTCTTGTCGAGCACAATTCCCTGAAGAACGTGCAGTGCGAATTTACTGGCCGGATCGTTGGCCTGATTGGTGATCTGGTTGCCGAGTGCCACGATGACGGCGGCTTCGAGTACGCGGCTATCGAGGGCAACAAACAAATCGCCGAGTGCGCGCGCGGACGGCTCACCGCGAATCGCACCGAGCGTGCGAATGGCTTCCTTGCGGAGATCGAGTACCGCTTTCTTGTCGGCAGCGATCTTCGCCACGGCGGTCACGCGGTCCACGCTCCCGGCGACGGCGATGAGCTGGAGCGCGGTCACGAGCGTCTTCTCGTCCTTCAGCAGCGCATCGATGGCCGCGGCGAGTTCCTTCCCGTTCTGAAGCCCCTTCCACTTGGTCGGGAGGAACAGTTTGAGGCTGTCGATCGCGCGGGCCTTCACCTCCGGTGCCGCGTCGCCCTTGAGTACCTCCAGCATGGTGACGCCGGCGGCGAGGTCGTCATTCGCGGCGAGGATATCGACGACGCGGGCCTTCTGCTGCGCGGTGAGCTTCGGGTCGGCGAGCAGTTTGCCGAGTCGCGGTAGCACCGACTTCGGCCGCAGTTCCCACACGAGATCGGCGACCTTGTCGTTCCACTCCGGGAAGTGCTTGTCGAAGTCCGCGAGGATCGCGTCCCGCCGCGCCGGGTCGGTCCCGCACGCGATGTTCAGCGCCGCGCGGTAGAAGAGGTCTTGGCCGTCGTAGAGCTTCGCGAGAGTGAAGAAGGTCGGTTCAATTTTTTTCGGATCTGCGTTTCGAAGACTCAGAAGGATTTCGCGCATCACGGCGGTGCTTGCATCTGGTCGTTTCAACTCATACTTGGTCTCTCGAAGAATTCGGGTCACACGGTCGTCGTTCATTACCTCTTCGCGAATGCTTCGGAACCACCACTGTCGGCATCGGGTGTCTGCTTCAAGTTTTTCAGACGCGCGGTTGAACGCTTCTTGCAAATCCTTTGGCAATTCGGGTATCGCTTGGGGTTTAGAGGGTATCGGCTCGTTCCACAACGCACGCATGGCAACTGCCGGTGAATTGCACTCCGTGACGATATTGACCATCAGCAAATACGCATCTTTCTCGGGCATCGCTCGAGTGTGTGCGATGGCTGCGGCGCGGGTCGCCAGACACGGCGAACTGAGCGCCGCGAGCATTCCCTCCTTCGTATCAAGCTTCACTTCCGGCACCGTGTACCCCTTGTGGCCCTTCGGGGTGATGCGGTAGATGCGGCCGTCGGTCGGGTCGCCCATGCCGTGCCCGCCGACGCCGCGGTCGTACCAGTCGGCCACGAAGATGCTGCCGTCCGGGGCGACACACACGTCACTCGGGCGGAACCAGTTGTCGGTGCTCGTGAGCAACACTTCCTTTTCGAGTTCGTAGCCGGCACCCTTTGGTTTGGGATGGAACCACCGGACCTCACGCGGCCCCGCGTCGCAGTGCAACAGCGACCCGCGATACTTCGGCGCGAACATCGTGCCTTCGTAAAAGGTGATGCCGGTCGGGCTGCCGAACCCGGTGCGGAGCGTCTTGTGGACGATCCCGGGTTGCTCCTCGTGCCAGTGCGTCTGCCCCGGCCCGCGCGGGTTATAGCCGTAGTTGCCGCCGGGCATCACGAAGCAGATGCGCGTCTGCTGGTTGCCGTCGTCGTCGTTGTCGGAGAGCCACACCTCGCCAAAACTGTTCACGCAGCACTCGTAGTTGTTGCGGAAGTTGTGCGCGATCAGTTCGAGGTTCGTACCGTCCATATCACAGCGCCACACGGTCCCGGCGCGGCAGTCGGTGTCGTTGGTCACCCACTTGCGGCCCTTCCCGTCACTCGATTGCAGCGGCGGGATCGGTTTCTTGTCCGGCCCGTTCCCGCGGCCCACCCCGCTATCGCCCACGGTGAAGTACAGCTTGCCGTCCGGGCCGATATTGATGCCGTGAACGCCGTGGTCGTGGTCGAACCCGCTGAACCCGGTGAGGAACTTCTTCGGCGGGCCGTCGGCCTTCAGGTCGCCGTCTTTATCTTCAAACACCAGGATGTCCGGCGACTGGCACACGAACACGCGCAGCGATTCACCCCCGACCTTGTCACCCCCGACCTTGCGGTCGGGGTTCGCCATTGGGGCCACGCACACGCCCATCGGGCCATAGATCTCCGGCCCCTGATAGAACGTGACGGCCTTTGTCGCCTTTCCCGCGCCCTTTTCGTCCACCAGAACAACGATCCGATCGCCCTCCGGGCGGATGATCGGCCTTCCGAAGTTCACCCGCCGATAGTTCACCGCTTCCGAGACCCACACGCGGCCCTTGTGATCGACATCGATCGTGGTGGGGTTGATGAGCATCGGCTCGGCGGCGAACAGCTCGACCTGGAAGCCGTCGGCGACCTGGAGCGCCTTGAGCGCCTCTTCGGGTGAGAGCGGCCCGCCTTTTTTGGGCTGAGCGGGGGCGGCGTGTGCGAACGCGAGGAGGGCGACGAGGGTAGCGAGCCGGCGCATCGAGGAGGCTCCGGGGAGAAGGTAGGTGGGTGGAAATAGTGTATTTAGAGTAGTAGGCACACGCCGTGTGCCGTTGCTATTCCACCCGTGAAGCAACGGCACACGGCGAAATTCACTACTACTTTGAAAGCCACTTCACGCAGAACTCGATGCACGCCTTGCGGTCCTCGTCGGTCACCTTGTGGGCGACGCCGGCGTTCACGCGAACCATGAGCCGGTCCTTCGCTCCGGCCCGCGCGAAGGCGTCTTCCGCGGCCTTGATCGCGATCCGCGCGCCTTCGATCGGGCAGTTCGGGTCCATGTCGCCGTTGGCGATGAACAGCGCCCGTTTCGGCCCGATCGCGAATAGCGGCAAGAGGTTCGGGCAATCGAAGTCGTCCAGAATGCCCGGGATCACTTTTGTCCACAGCTCGCGGCAGACGCGCTTGTTCACCGCGGGTTCACCGAGGTCTTTCGCCGCGGCCTCGTGGGCGGCCTTGATCGTGTTCGCACGGCCCTGCCACTTGTCGTTCTCCAGGCTCCACTGGAAGCTCTGCACTCCGATGAGCGGCGCCGCGACCGTCACGCGCTCGTCCACCGACGCGGCGAGCCACGTCTGAATACCGCCCATGCTGATGCCCATCATCCCGATGCGCTTCGGGTCTACCAGTTCGTGCTTTTGAAGCACGTCTACGAGGCGCCACAAGTCCCAGACGGTGTCGTAGTAGAACGGGTGCTCCATCGGCCGGCCCGCGGGCGTTTGCCACGCCTTCGTGATGGCCGCGACGTAGGCCGTCGAACCTTTGCCGGCGTTGGCACGCGAGCCGTGGTAGCGGGCGTCGATGGCGATCCCGATCACGCCCTCCTTGGCGAAGTCTTCGAGCCACGACTTCACGCCCTCCTTGCTGCCGCCGGTGCCGTGCAAGACGACCATGACGGGGAGCGGCTTCTTCGCGCCCGCGGGCGCGACCATCAGCACCGGGACGCGCTCGATGGTGCCGTCCGGCTTCTTCTCGCTGGCGAACGACCAGTTGTGATAGACGAGCGCGTTCTTCTCTTCGGGTTTGCCCTCGTTCTTGATGTCGGCGGGCACCTTCGGCCGGTCGAGCAGCTTCAGGAGCGCGACGCGGGCCTTCGCCGGCGGGAGCGGTTCGGCGCCGGCGAGCGGGGAGCGTAACCCTGCCGATAGCGAAAGGATCAGGACCGCGAAGAGTGAGACGCGCAACATGCGAAGGCTCCGGTAGGTGCGATGCGCCCGATGATACCCTTCGGGCGCGGGGCGGAAACGAAGAAAGCCGACCCATAATGGGTCGGCTTTCAGAGTAGTAGGCACACTCCGTGTGCCGTCGCTTCTCCTCTCGTTCAGCGACGGCACACGGAGTGTGCCTACTACTTTGTCATGGCTTGGCGGGCGGGACCGGGGGCTTCGGCGGCTCAACCACCACCTTCACCTTGACCGGCGGCCCCTTGTCGTCGGGGCCGGCCAGCGCCCGGGCCACGGCCACCCACGCGGCCTTGCGGTCGGCGGCCTTGCCCACCCCGGCGAGCGCCAACTTCTTCTCGCTGTCGGTCGGCAACCGCCCGAGCGTCGCGAGCGTGATCGCCTCCAGAACCGCCTCGTCGGTCTTCTTCGCGGCGATGAGTTCGGTCACGAGCTTTTCGAGCCGGTCGGCCTGCGGCACCGCGTGCGGAACCCCTTCGACCGGCTTGACGACCGGCGGTTGCGGCCCCTTCGGCTGCTGCGGCTCTTGTGGTTTCTTCGGCGGTTGCACCGGTGGCACCACGGGCACCGGCGGTACGACGGGCACCGGCAGCACGGGGGGCGTCACCGTGATCCGCGGGCGCACGATGACCTCCGGCGGTTTCGGTTTCACCTCCGGTTGCCACACAATAATCCGGTCGTCCACCACCACCGTACCCCGGGCCGGCCCCGCGAGCATCTTCGTCTTCCACGCGTCGCCGAGTTTCTTTTGCACGGCCGGGTCTTTCAGCAGCGTGTCGAGCAGTTTCTCTCGCTTCTTCGGGTCCTTGTCCTCGGTGAAGTACTTGGTTTCGAGTGCGGTCGGCCCGCTCCCGCGAACGTCGGTCAGCACGCGCTTGAGGAACTCGGCGTCGGAGCCAATGCTCACGCCAGAGCCCGTGAGATCGTAATTCACTTCGTTGATGACCAACTTCCCGGCGGCCGGCTTCCCGTCGTCGGTGACGATGAAGATTTGGTGGTCGGTATCGGTGCCCAGCTTGCCGGCCCTGTCGTCGGTGTTGAACACCTCCGCCCACACGGCGATCACGTCCTTCTCCGGGGCGGGCTTGAACTGAACGCTCCCGGTGAGATCGACGAGCGGGTACGGAAAACTCTCGACGGCCATCTTGTTCCCATCTGGGGAGAACGCGACCGATACCGACTTGACGACCCGCTCCTTGACCTCTTCGAGCCGCACTTCCACGAACTTGCCGTCGGCGGAGAGCCGCGCCCGCACCACCTTGACGCGGTCCGCCGGGACGCCGAGCTTTTTGGCGATGAACGCCTTGACGGCCTCGTCGCTGGTCACCCACTCCACGACCTTCGCGCGCTTGTCGTCGTCGGGGTCCGAAACGAAGAAGAACGTCTCGACGTCGGTCGGGGGCGTCCCGCGCACGTCCATCGTCAGCCGCTGGAGGAACGTGGCGTCGTCGAGGTTCGGGTCGGTCGGAGCGGACCCCTTGGGCCGCGGCGCGGGGGCCGCCGCGATCCGGGCGGGCGCGCCGGCGGGCGCCACGGTCGCCGACCGGG
>CAZBXY010000150.1:0-18610 GCA_964495365.1 uncultured Frigoriglobus sp.
GGGTAGTGCTGTTGTATCCGGCCGAAGCGATGAACGGAGATGCCGCGAACGCTCGCCTCGAATTTCACGCAACCCGAGTTCGAGCGCGCGGTCGAGAAGGCCCGCGAGTACATCAACGCCGGCGACGCGTTCCAGATCGTCCTCAGCCAGCGGTTCCGCACCGAGACGCGCGCCCGGCCGTTCGATATTTACCGCGCTCTCCGGGTCGTGAACCCCAGCCCGTTCATGTTCTACCTCCGCGCAGGTGAAGTGACGCTCGTCGGCGCGTCGCCGGAGATCATGTGTCGTGTCGAGAACGGCGTCATCACCAACCGCCCGCTCGCCGGGACGCGCCGCCGCGGGGCCACGCCCGAAGAGGACGCCGCGCTCGCCGCGGAGCTGGTCGCCGACCCGAAAGAACGGGCCGAACACATTATGCTCGTGGACCTGGCGCGGAACGATGTCGGTCGGGTCGCGGAACTCGGTAGCGTGAAGATCAGCGATCTTCTGGCAGTCGAGCGGTACAGTCACGTGATGCACCTGTCGAGTACCGTGACCGGGAAGCTGAAGCCGGGCCTCACCGCGTTCGACGCGCTCCGCGCCAGCCTCCCCGCGGGGACGCTCTCGGGCGCGCCGAAGGTCCGTGCGATGGAAATCATCGACGAACTGGAACCGCACCGCCGCGGCCCCTACGGCGGCGCGGTCGGGTACGTGGACTTCGGCGGGAACATGGACACCTGCATCGCCCTTCGCACGATGGTGCTACTCGGTCAAACCGCCTACGTGCAGGCCGGCGCCGGGCTGGTGGCCGACAGCGTGCCCTCCGCGGAGTACCAGGAGACGGTCCACAAGGCGATGAGCCTGCTCCGCGCGATCGAAGTCGCCGAAACGCAGTTGTGACGCCGGCGGTGTTTGGCGAACCCGGCTCGCGAGGGCCGTGGGTGACGCCAACCACGCCCGCACCCACCGGCCTTGCGGCCGGGGTTCGCCCAATACCACCGGCCGGCTCACACCGGCCGTTCGCCCCGAACTGATCTATGGCTCAAACCGATACCCTGCTCCGATACCGGCCGTGGCGCGGAACGCCCCGCGGGCCGCTGTACGCGTCCGTCGCGATGGCCGGCGCGTCGCTGAAGCTGCTCCTCCGTCGGCGGCTGATGTGGGGGTTGTTCGGCCTCGCGTTGCTCGTGTTCTTCTTTTTCTTCTACGCGCAATACCTGGTAGTGTGGATCACGACGCAGCTCTCCACCGAAACGGTGCGGTTCGCCACGATCCCGGTGAGCGTCAACAACCTGAACCGGTTCTTCGCGCGCCTGGCGCTCGACGGCAGCGCCCACACGTTCGGCAATTTTGTCTGGTTTCAGGGCTACATCCTCATCATCGCTCTGGCGCTGGCCGGGTCGGTGCTGGTCGGCAACGACTTCGCGCACGGGAGCCTGCCGTTTTACCTCTCGAAGCCCATCGGGCGGTGGCACTACGTGCTGGGAAAGTGCCTCGCGGCCGGGGCGCTCGTCAACATTCTCACCACGCTCCCCGCGCTCGTGCTGTGGGCCGAAGCCGGGCTGCTCCACGACTGGAAGACGTATTACTTCAACAACCTCGACCTGCTTCTGGGTATCATCGGATACGGGCTGACGCTCACCGTCTCGCTCAGCCTTTTGGTCGTCGCGACCGCGGTGTGGCTCCGCCGGACGGTGCCGCTGGCGATGGTGTGGATGGGGCTGTTCGCACTGATTCCGCGACTGGTCCCGGCGCTGATCGACGCGACCCAGGACGAGCGGTGGCGGTTGCTCGACCTGTGGAACAATCTCTACCTGTGCGGGTTGAGTTGCCTGGGCGCCGACCACACGACCGTGCGCCCGCTCCCGCAGCCGGAGTACTGGCAGGCGTGGCTCGTGGTCGGCACGGTGGCGGCCGCGTGCGGGCTGTATCTGTGGCGGCGCATTCAGGCGGTGGAGATCGTTTCGTGAGCCAACACCAAAATCCCGGGGTTGGAAACCCCGGGCTATTGCACGGTGACCCCTTCGGGGTCCAGAAGACCGATGTGACCCTGAAAGGGTCACCGTCCAGTAGCCCGGGGTTTCTAACCCCGGGTTCTGTTGATGCCTCCCGCTCGCCGCTTCTGTTGTTCGAGCAAGTCTCCAAGTGGTACGGAACGGTTCTGGCGCTCAATCAAGTCACACTCGAACTGACCGGCGGCATTACCGGACTCGTCGGAGCCAACGGAGCCGGCAAATCGACGCTCCTCCGAATGGCCAACGGGCAGTTGAAGCCGACGATGGGCCGCGTGAGCGTCCGCGGGGTGGACGCGTGGGACTGGCGCGCCCGGCGACTCGTCGGGTACTGCCCGGACATCGACGCCTTTTACGAAGACCTCTCCGGGCGCCGGTTCGTGTGGGTCATGGCCCGGCTGTGCGGCTACACGCGGGCGGAATCGACCCGGCGCACGGAAGCCGTTTTGGAGCGCGTCGGCATGAAGGACCGCGCCGACCGCAAGCTCCGCGGGTACTCGAAGGGAATGCGCCAGCGCATCAAACTCGCCCAGGCGCTGCTGCACGACCCGGAACTGCTCATTCTCGACGAACCGCTCTCCGGGATCGACCCGATCGGCCGCCAGGAATTGCTCGAACTGTTTCAGGCCCTCGCGGCGCAGGGGAAGTGTCTACTCATCTCCAGTCACGAACTGGAAGCGCTCGAAAAGCTGACGAACCACGTCGTCATCATGGCCCGCGGGCGGATCGCGGCCGTGGGCACGCTCCAGCAGATCCGCGATCTGCTCGACGACCACCCGCTTTCGGTCCGCATCGACGTGGACCGCGCGCGCGAGGTCGCCCGGTTGCTCCTGGAGTTGCCGGAGGTGTTCGCGGTGGACGTGGCCCCGAAGGTGCCCGGTGCGCCGGCGGAATGCGTGGTCGTCAAGGCGCGCAACCCCAAACGGTTCTTCGAGCTGTTCGGCCGACTCGTCGTGGAACACGCCCTCGACGTGCGCCGGCTCGACCCGCTCGACGAATCCGCCCACGCGATCCTGGGGTATCTGCTGGGCGGCTCCGGTCGCACCTAACTTCCGATTTGTGATTGATGATTTGCGATTGATGATTGAAGACACGAGGGCGAACAATGGCCGACGGGACGTCTTCTCAATCGCCAATCGTAAATCACCAATCACAAATTCCCAGTGCCTTCCGCGCCTGGTGCGTCCTCGTCGTGCAGAGCGCGCAACGGCACTGGCGAGTGCGGCAGATGGGCTGGATCTCGCTGGGGCTGCTCGGCGTCGTGGTGTTTTGGGTGGCGATCGGCACCTATCGCGGTGACTGGAACCTCGCCGACCAGCGGGTACGGCGCGGGTACGGGTCACACCGCCAGGAAGCCGAGCGGTTGCGGCCGGCCGACCGTTACGCCGCCGCAACCAGTCAGCCGAACACGAACCTGCGCCACCCGCAAGAGGTGCCCAATCCCCTCAACCCCACCGAAGATTCGTTGTCCTCGCTCGTGCTGTCCGCACCCCACGCCGTACTGACCTCCGAGCCGTTCCTCAAGGGCTGGGGCTTCATGACGTTCTCGCGCTCGGTCGTTCACGTCGTGTTGCTGGGGTTCGTGCTGCCCCTGTTCACGCTCTCCTACGCGAGCGGGGCGTTCGGGACCGAGCGCGAGAGCCGGTCGCTCGTGTGGGTGATGACGCGACCGATCCCGCGGAGCGCGATCTACCTCGCGAAGTTCGTCGGGACGCTCCCGTGGTGCCTCGCGTTTGGGCTGGGCGGGTTCGCGGTCGTGTGTCTCGCCGGCGGCCCGTTCGGGCGCGAGGCGCTGACGCGGTACTGGCCGGGCGCCGCGATGGCGACCGTCGCCTTCGCGTCGCTCTTTCACCTCGTCGGCGCGATCTTCCGGCGCCCGGTCGTCGTCGGACTGGTATACGTGTTCTTCTTCGAAGCGGTCGTCGCCGCGCTGCCGGGCAGTTTGAAGCTACTGAGCTTGAACTTCTACGCGCGGTCGTTGATGTATAATGAGGCGTACGCGGCCGGGTACCCGGTCGAGATGCTGTCCTCGATGAGCGGGGCCGTCTCGAACCTGACCGCGTGGTGGGTGCTGGCCTGCGTCACGGTCGGCATCAATCTGATCGGAATGTGGCTGTTCGCGCGCTCCGAGTACCGCGAGGACATTTGAGGAAATGACGAATACTGACGAATGCCCCACCAATGACGAAATAAGAGGCGCGGGTGGCTCTCGTCCTTGGTCATTGGTGGGGCATTGGTGGGGCATTCGTCATTAGGAAAGATGACAACCCTCTCCGAAACGCAGGTTCCGCTGCACGGATTCCGCGGCGACGCGGCGGAACCCGCGCTGACGCGGCCCCGCGGGCTGACCGTCGCGATCAGCCGGCAGGCCGGCGCGCGCGGCACGACCATCGCGCGCAAAGTGGCCGAAATCCTCGCGTGGCAGGTGTTCGACGCTGACACGCTCGATTACCTCGTGCAAGACGACGCGGCCCGGCAACAACTGCTCGCGGACGTGCCCGCGGACGCGCAGCGGTGGGCCGACGCGCAGCTGGCCCACCTCCAGCGGGACCACGGCTTGAACGCCGAAGGCGACGCGCTGCGCCTCGTCCGGCTCGTGCTGGCGATCGGCGCCCGCGGGAACGTGGTAATCGTCGGCCGCGCCGCCGGCTACCTGCTGCCGCGCGAGACGACCGTTCACGCGCGGATCATCAGCCCGCTGGACACGCGGGTCGCGTACATGGCCCAGGAGCTGCGACTGACGCGCCCGGAGGCGGTCGAGGAGGTCCGCGCCCGCGACGAGCGCCGGGCCGCGTTCCTCGACCGCACCCTGGCCCTCGACGTGTCCGACCTGACCGCCTACGACGTGGTGGTGAACTCCGACCGGCTCGGCGTGGAGGGCGCGGCGCAGTTCGTCGGCTGGGCCGTGCGGACCAAGCAGATGTTCGCCGAACTGGCGACCCCGAACCCGTTCCCCGCCCCGGCAACACTGGATGAATTAACAGGCGCGTGATGCCCGCGTACCTCGCCTTCGCCCGCGCCGCGCGCGCGCTCGACCCGCGAACGGCCGTCGTTCTCGGCTCCGGTCTCGCCGGCGCGACGGCGACGTTCGTCGAGTGCGCGTCGGTCGGGTTCGGCGACATCCCCGGGCTGGTCCCGCCGACGGTCCACGGGCACGGCGGTCGGCTCGCGGTGGGCGAGTGGGCCGGGGTACCCGCCTTGCTCTTTCTCGGCCGATTGCACTTCTACGAGGGTCACTTGCGCAGCGTCGTTGTCGGCACGGTCCGCACCGCGGCCGAACTCGGCGCAACGCGCATCGTACTCACAAATGCCGCCGGCGGGATCCACCCCGCTCTGCGCCCCGGCGACCTGATGGCGATCCGCAGCCACCTGAAACTGCTCGACCCAACCGCGTGGCACGCCCTGGCTTTGACCCGTAGCCTGGCTCTCCGAGTCGGGTCCGAACCACTGAGTACCCAACTCGGAGAGTCAGGCTACGGAGATCAAGAAACGCCCTACTCCTCGCGCCTGCTCGACGTGTTGCACTCACACGAGCGCACGACCGGGCGCGAGCTGCTCGCGGGCGTGTACGCGGCCCTCACCGGACCGAGTTACGAAACGCCGGCGGAAATCCGCGCGCTGGCGACGTGCGGGGCCGACGCGGTCGGCATGTCCACCGCACTGGAAGCGGAAGAAGCGGCGCGGCTGGGGCTGGAGGTTGCGGGCATTTCGTGCATCACGAACAAGGCCGCCGGCCTCGGCGATTCGGTACTCGATCACGCCGAGGTGCTGGTGAACGCGAAACTCGCCGTGGAGCGCATGGGGGAACTGCTTGCGCGGCTCGTTGCCGAACCATCATAGCCCCGAACCTTCCCTTCACTCCGCGTGTCCGTGGGTGTGCCAGTCGGCACCGCCGGCGGCCCCGCTCTGGATTCGCTCGTTGCGAAAAAAAGACCGCATTTGCGGTCGAGCGTGGGACACCGGCTCACCGCGATCGCTCGTTGCGATCGAGGAGTTCGCATCCCATGCACAAGGTTCACGTCAACGTCGGCACCATCGGCCACATCGACCACGGCAAGACCACACTGACCGCCGCGATCCTCGCGGTTCAGGCCCAGAAGGGCCTCGCGGAAGCCCAGGAGTACGGCTACATCGCCCGCGGCGGCACGCGGCGCGACGACACGAAGGTCATCACGATCGTCTCGTCTCACGTCGAGTACGAGACGGCCGCGCGGCACTACGCGCACGTGGACTGCCCCGGGCACGCGGACTACGTGAAGAACATGATCACCGGGGCCGCGCAGATGGACGGCGCGGTGCTCCTGATCTCCGCGGTGGACGGCCCAATGCCCCAGACCCGCGAACACGTGCTGCTCGCCCGGCAGGTCGGGGTTCCGCACCTGGTCGTCTTCATCAACAAGGTCGATCTGGTGCAAGACACGGACCTGCTGGAACTGATCGAGCTGGAGACGCGCGAGCTGCTCACCCGCTACGGGTTCGACGGGGACACGGTGCCGTTCGTTCGCGGCAACGCGAAGGGCGCTCTCGACCACCCCGACGACCCGGCGTTCGCGGGGTGCATTAACGCGCTGCTCGAAGCGCTCGATGAACACATCCCGGCCCCGAAGCGGGAGGTGGACAAGCCGTTCCTGCTCGCGGTCGAGGGTGTGTATTCGATCGAGGGTCTGGGCACGGTGGCGACGGGCCTCATCGCACAGGGCAAGGTCGCCCCGGGCGACAAGGTGGAAGTGGTCGGTCTCGGCGAGTCCGTGGAGACGGTCGTCACTGGCGTCGAGGCATTCCACCGCCCGCAGGCCGAGGGCGTGGCCGGTCAGAACGTGGGCGTCCGCCTGCGCGGGATCAAGGCGGACGAGATTCGCCGCGGCCAGGTGCTGGCGGCCCCGAAGTCGATCCGCCCGCGGTCGAAGTTCCGCGCGGAGGTGTACGCGCTCTCGAAGGCCGAGGGCGGCCGGCACACACCGTTCTTCGGCGGGTACAAGCCGCAGTTCTACGTCCGCACGACGGACGTGACCGGCGTGGTAACGCTGCCGCAGGAGGTGGAGATGGTGATGCCGGGTGACAGCGCGGCGATCGAGGTGAGCCTCGACCGTCCGATCGCGCTGGAGCCGGGGAGCCGGTTCGCGATCCGCGAGGGCGGCAAGACCGTCGGCAGCGGCGTGGTGAGCGAGGTTCTGGAGTAGTTCCCATTGCGGGGCGCGGGTGTGAAAGCTCGCGCCCCGCTCCGTTTGAAATTGGAGCGACTCTGCGTGCTGTTCTTGTAGCCGCGGAGCGGCGAGCGACGTTAGCCCAGGGTGCCGCGAGCGCAGCGAGCAAACCCTGGGAACGCTCGACGACAGAGAATGAAGCCCCGGAGGGGCGACAGAGGCACGCGCGCTCAGAGCAGGTATTCCTCCTTGAACGCGACGCCGTGCTTTGCCAGCAATCTCCGTAACTCGTCGGTAAACGACATCTCCAGATTCTCGTGATGCTCCCTTTGGTTCGCGATGTACGCCTTCACCACGTCGATGTGAGAGTGGCTCACCGTGAACGCCCCGTAACCGCCTTGCCACCAGAAGTCCTTCGCCTCGGGAAACGTGTCGTGAACCCAACCCGACGAGGCGGCTTTGATGTCTCGGAGCATGTCGGACAACGACGGCTCCTGGCGGAGCGTGACGAGCAAATGAACGTGATCCTCGATTCCGCCGATCTGGATCGGCGTACCGCCCAGACCGCGAACGATCCCCGCGAGGTACTCCCACAAGCGCGGCGCGATTTCCGGCGTGATGGCCGGAGCGCGGTTCTTGATACTGAACACGAGGTGGTAGTGCAGGCAGACGTACGATTGCGACATGGGGCACCGTGAAGCCTTCGCACCCAGGGTTTGCCCGCGAAGCGCGGGCCGCACCCTGGGCTAACATCGGTCGCCCCTCCGGGGCTACAAATAGCGGTTCACTTTTCCCCGCTCCGCGGGTTTCGCAGGAAGTACATCCTCCCGTCCTCGGCGCCGCCGAGGAAGTCGGGCACGCCGTCGGCGTTGAAGTCCGTTACGCCCGGACTCACGTCGTGACCCTCGATGTTCTGCTTCGCCAGCGTACCCGCGTTTTTGAAGACCCAAAGGCCGTTCTTGAAGGCGACTTGTTGAAGGAGATCGGCGTTGGCGCTGTTGAGCAGGAAATCGAACTTCCCGTCCCCGTCCCAGTCCGTCACGCACAGCTTCCGACGCCCGCTGCGGCCCGCGACGTTCGGGTTCAAGCGGATCGGCTGGCCGTTCTCGAACACAAACGCCCGGCGCGGCGGGAGCAGCACCAGTTTCCCGTCGCGTTTGGCGCGCTCGAAGAAGCAGAGGTAACCCTCGGTGTCGAGCATCGCGAGGTCGGGGAGGCCGTCGGCGTTGAAGTCGTACACGACCGGGGTTGTTCGCCATTGCGTGAGGAGCGCGTTGCCCTGCGGCTTCCGCCAGCCCCACGCGAGCGCCGGTTGCGGTTGCTCCTTCGTCCACTCCACTTCGATCGGCTGCGGAGCGCTCAGCTTGGGTTGCTTGCGCGTCCCAACGTTCTTCAGGAACACCACATCGCCGAGAATGCTGTTGAGCACGATGTCGGGCAGTCCGTCGGCGTCCCAGTCCGCGACGCTGAACGTCGTGTAGCCCCACTTCGCTTCGGCCGGTCCCTGGATGCTGCCGTTCGGTCCGGCCATCACGCGAAACGGCTTGCCGTCCACTTCCAGGCGCTTCGGGGCGGCCCATTTCGGGTTCGTCACCCCGCGCCCGCTCAGATTCTCGAAGAACTCGATGGTGCCCGCGGTGTTGCCGCTCAGGATGTCCAGGTCGCCGTCGCCGTCCCAGTCGAAGCAAACGGGTGTTGCCAGCGCGCCGCATTTGAGCGTGTCGGCTTGCTGCTGGAAGTACACCGGTTGCGCGAAGATCGGGGTGCGATCGGCGCCGAGATTGCCGGTGTTCTCCACGAACGCAACGCGCCCGTCCTCGTCGCCCACGATCAGGTCGAGGTCGCCGTCCTTGTCCCAGTCGAAGCTCACCGGCACGATCATCTGCAAATTCATCGTGAGCGGTTGGCCCTTTGGGTCTTTCAAGCGCCGCCCCGCGGCGTACTTCGGCTTGGTTCGCGTACCGATGTTCTCGAAATAGGTGAACCCGTCGAGGAACTCGCCGCAGAGTAAATCCAGGTCGCCGTCGCCGTCGAAGTCCGCGAAGTTCGGCGACGGGCAACCGAATACGTCGATCGGCTTGCCGCCGGCGTCAAGACGGAACGGCTCGGCGAACGAGTCCTTGTCCTTCGCAAGGAACACGAATACGAACCCATGAAGCGGGCCGTTGGTCCACTCGCCCTTCGCGTTGTACGCATCATCCCAGCCGTACTCGCTCCAGTCCTCGATCCCGACAACGACATCGAGTTTCCCGTCGCCGTCAAAATCGACGTACCGCCACTGGTTGTGGCGCACCTTCGGTCCCTTCGGCTGACTGGCGATGAGCGGCTTGTAGAAGGTCTTCGCGATGGGAAGTGTCAGCTTCTCGTCGGTGCCCTTCGTCGTGAATCGCGGATATTCCACACCGGGCGAGAGCACGCGGAGCTTCCCCTCCACGAAGCTCGGCATGACGTAGTGAACCGTACTACTGATCTTGCGTCCAGATTTGAAAACCGGTAGCCTGTTCTTGGCAGTGTCGCCGGAAACGTTCTCAAACAGCCACACACCGTTGGAGGGCTTATCGGGACACGACACGATGAGATCGGTATCGCCATCGCCGTCCGCGTCGCACGGGACCGGCCACGCCCACAGCCCGACCCCGAGATCAACCACGAGGCCGGGGTGGTTGTATTTGAGTTGATCGAGGTTGTCGGCGGAAGCACCGCGTGCCGCCAGGAGTAGCGCCGCGAAGGTGAGGAGGGTTCGCACGGGAAGCTCCCGGGTTCGTGAGTCGTTGATTCCAGGTGTATGGAACCGCGATCACGAACGAACCCCGCCTGGCGGGCGGGGTTCGGTGAGAGTTACTCCGGCATCGGCGGTTTCGGCGGGTTGCCGCCCGCCGGCGGCGCGCCCGGAGGACCACCCGGACCACCGGGGAACCCGCCGGGGCCGCCCGGGCGCCCGGGACCGCGTTCCTTCATCTCCTTGAATTGCTTCCGCTGCTCCTCGGTCAGCAGTTTGTCGAGCTTCGCGTCGATCTCCTTCTGGAGCGCGTCGAGTTCCTTCTTCTGCGCGTCGGTCAGTTTGAGTTGATCCTGCACGAACGGAGGCATCACCTGACCGAGCGGGGGCGGGCCAAATCCGCCACCGAAGCCGCCCTTCCCGCCGGGGAACCCACCCTTGTCGCCGCCCTTCCCGCCCTTGTCACCCTTCTTCTCGTCCTTCCCGCCGCCGGGCGGCTGAGCCGTGCTGAAGGACGCGACCATCAGGGTCGCCCCGACGAACAACACCGCTGCGAGCGTACGCATCGCCTTCTCCGTTGTGAGGTTCCGTTTGCTGTCGAAGTGCTAAACGGAACCGCCGCGCCGACCGGGACCGGCTTCGCGCGGTTTTCATCACACCGAACGCACCGTAGCATGACGGGATGCTTGTGTTCCTCGCAGTTCTTCTCGTCGGGCTGGCGTGGGTCGGGCACGCGTGCATCCTCACCGCACAACTGAACTCCGTGTACGCCCGACCGTGGCCGAAAGCGCTGCTCAAGCCGTGGCGGTACGTGACCGGGGCGCTGATCCTCTCGTTCCCGCTGTTGCTATGGACCGCGAAGAACCCGGACTATTGCGATTACTCGTTCGGCGACCCGATGAACGGGGTGTGGAGTCATGTCGTTCTCTTGTACACCGCCGCATGTTTCTTCATGGGCGCGCTTGTCTTCCCACTCGTCACGCTCGTTCGCACACTGCGGAAGTCGCCCGCGTGCGTGGTGTCCGAAAGCACCCGCACGTTCAACCTGTGGCCGGAACTGGGCGAGAAACTCATCGGCGACGGGAAGGGCCGCGCACTCACGCGGTTGCCCGGGAACGGCGCCTTCAAGTTCGATCTCACCGACCTCACGCTCGCCCTGCCGGATCTCCCGCCGGAATGGGACGGCCTCACAATCCTGCTGCTCAGCGATCTGCACTTCCACGGCACCCCGAGCCGCGCGTACTTCGAGCGCGTCCTGGACGAACTCACCACCGGGCCGGTGCCGGACCTCGTGTGCCTCGCCGGCGATTTCGTGGACACCGATACCCACCGCGCCTGGATTCAGCCGCTCCTCGGACGGCTGCACGCGCGCGAAGCGAAACTCGCCATCCTCGGCAACCACGACAAGCACCACGACCCCGAAGGCCTCCGCGCCGACCTCGCCGCGGCCGGTTACGCGGTACTCGGCAACGACTGGCGCGCGATCACCATTCGCGGGGTGCCGTGCGTTGCGGTCGGACACGAGGGACCGTGGTTTGCCCCGCCGCCCGACCTCCGCAGCGCTCCAATCGGGCCGTTCCGACTGTGCCTGAGCCACACGCCGGACAACTTCTACTGGAGCATCGCGCACGGCGTCGGGCTGGTGCTGTGCGGGCACGTCCACGGCGGCGCGATCCGCGTTCCGGTCATCGGCTCGATCTTCGTCCCGAGCGTCTACGGCCGCCGGTTCGACATGGGCGTCTTCGAGGAGAGCGGAACCGCGATGGTGGTGAGCCGCGGGGTGAGCGGGAAGGAACCGCTGCGCTTCCGCTGCAACCCGCAGGCGGTCCGCATCAAACTCACGAAGAGGAGTTAACCACAGAGACACAGAGGCACAGAGAAACCCAAAGAGAGTCCTTCAAAACACTGCATTCTCTTGTCTTCTCTGTGCCTCTGTGTCTCTGTGGTTAACTCCTCTTCTACTGCTCTCCTCGTATCATTTCGGCATGAATACCAACCCGACCGTTCTGAACGAGTACCTGTCGGCCGCGATCGAGGCGGCTCGCGCCGGGGCCGCCGAACTGGAGCGCTGGCGCGGGAAGTTCTCCATCCGCCAGAAGGGCCGCGCCGACCTCGTCACCGAGGCCGACGAGGCGTCGCAGAAACTGGTGAAAGACGTGTTGCTCGGTCGGTTCCCGGACCACCTGTTCATCGGCGAAGAGGAATCGGTCGGCAAATCACCGGCCGACGTGCGCCCGGCGGCCGACGCGCCGCCGGCGTGGGTCGTCGATCCGCTCGACGGCACCGCCAATTACGCCCACGACGTGCCCGCGTACTGCGTTTCCATCGGGTTATGGCACGCGGGACGCGCGATCGTCGGCGTGATCCTCGATCCGCGGCAGAACGAGTTGTTCTCCGCCGCGAGCGGTCAGGGAGCGTTCCTGAACGGCCAGCCGATTCGCGTGAGCACGGTGCCGGACCTGGAGGGCGGAATGATTAGCACTGGGTTCCCGGCGAACTACGACAAGCAGCTCCGCAACCTGGAAGCGTGGCGGAAGCTCACCGCGCACGCGCAGTCGCTGCGCCGCAACGGCTCGACCGCGCTGAGCATGGCCTACGTCGCGGCCGGGCGTTTCGACGGCTACTGGGCTTACGACAACTACCCGTGGGACGTGATGGCCGGGGCGTGTCTCATCGCGGAGGCCGGGGGGTTGCTGTGTGCGGCCGACGGCACGCCGTTCGACCCGTACCGCCCGGACCTCATCGCCGGCAACTCGCCGGTATTCGCGGAACTGGTGAAGCGGCTGACCGAGTGAGGCCGTGCGGGCGCCCGCGGGAGGAGGTGAACATGAGCGCGTTTCCGGAACGGATCGCCCTGTTCTACGACGACAGCGGATACCGGGAGAAGGCCCCGGGCGCGCCCGGCAAGGCGGGCCGGCCCGCAGGGCCGATCGGCCGGCAGGTCGCCGGCGTCGAGTTCCTCGACGCGCTCCTGACCCACGGGCGCTGGTCGGAACTCACCGCGGTCGCGCCGCACGAAGAAGGGTCCGCCGCGCTGCTTAGCCACTGGGTCCAACAGCCGCCGGCCCGCACCGAGGGCCGCGCGCTGCGCGTGGTCCCGCTCGGACAGTTTCACCGACACTTCTTCCCGGAAGCCCCGGCGCCAATCCTCCACTTTCCCGGACCGATCAACCCCGCCTACGCCTGGGCGCGCCAGCACGGCGGGGCCGCGTACTGCCTGACCGGCGTCACCCACACCATCTGCACCTGGCGCGTCATCGACTGGTTCAACCAGATGGTCACGGCCCCGTTCGAGCCGTTCGACGCGCTCATTTGTATCTCGCGACAAGCGCGGGAGGCGCTGCGCACGATCACCGGCGCGTTCGCCGACCACCTGCGCGACCGATTCGGAGGCAACCCGCGGCTCCACGCCCGGCTGGAACACATCCCGCTGGGCGTGAATCCCGACAAGTACCACCCCGCGGCGCCGGAGGAGCGGGCCGCGGCCCGCACGCGACTTGGCGCCCGGGACGACGAGGTGGTGGTGCTGTTCGTCGGCCGGCTTTCGTACCACACGAAGGTCCACCCGTTCCCGATCTACGCCGGACTGGAGCGGGCCGCGCGCGAGACCGGGCTTCCGGTCCACCTGGTCATGGCCGGGTGGGCGACGAGCGACGCGACGATGGAGGCGTTCCGATCCGGGGCGCGGGCGTTCGCGCCGAACGTTCGCACCACGTTCGTGGACGGAACGAAGCCGGAGTGGCGGCTCTCGGTCTGGCACGCGGCCGACGTGTTCACCTCGCTCACCGACAACGTACAGGAGACACTCAGTCAGGTGATCCTGGAGGGCATGGCGTGCGGATTGCCGGTGGTGGCGACCGACTGGGACGGGTGCAAGGATCAGGTGGTCGAGGGCGAGACCGGGTTCCGCATACCGACTTACACGGTCCGCGACGCGACCCGCGACCTGACCTCGCGGCTCGTACTCGGCGAGATCAATTACGACCGGTTCCTCGCAGAGGCCAATCAGGCGGTCGCGGTGGACGTGTCGGCCGCGGCGGGTTGCTTCGCGCGGCTCCTCACCGACCCGGCGCTGCGGCAGCAGATGGGTGCTGCTGGACGCCGGCGGGTGCTGGAACACTTCACCTGGGCACAGGCCGTGCGGGCCTACGAGGAACTGTGGGCGGCACTGGACGCCGAGCGGCGCGCGTTCCGGACCGCCGAGGTACCCCGCGCATACCCCGGCCCCGCGTGCTACCCGGCCCTCGACCACTCGTTCGCGAGCTACCCGGGCGCGACCCTCGACGGAACCACCCTTCTCCGCGCTGACGATGACCCCGCGGGGCGGTTGCCGCTGATCCTCGAACACCCGCTCACCGGGTACGCGCCCGGCACGCGTTGTGCAACGGTTGAGGTTCTCGGCGCGGTCCTGGAGGCCGCCCGAACCCCGGTCACGGTTGGAACACTCGACAGCGTTCTGGCCGAAAACGGGGTCGGTTTCGCCGCGGCGCGAGCGTCGCTCGCGTGGCTCCTGAAATACGGGTTGCTAATTGTGGACAAATCTGTCTACTAATGGTTGACGCGGCGCCGGTGTTGGCGTACCATTGGATCGACGACTCGCCCCCAACTGCTCGTCGGTTGGCGGAGACATCGCGAGCCCCATCCGCGATCGTCACATCTATTTTTGCGGGCTGGCGGCCCAGTCAGACCGAAACGACCTCATTGTTTGTTCGGGCGCCGGTTGGCGTACCCGTCGTTTGTCCGTTTCACCTACCGGAGAACTGCAATGTCAAGCGAACGGAACGGGGCCAAGCCCCTCCTGGAGCGGATGGAAGGCCGCGACGTGCCGGCGGCGAGCGTGACCCTCCAGGGTCAGGCCCTGCTCATCGCGTCCGACAACAGGGCCGACGTGGTGCTGGTCGCGACCGCGGGCGACCAGATCCTCGTCTCGGTCAACGGCCAGGTGCAGGCGCCGATCGCCCGCAGCGCCGTCCAGGTGGTGATGTTCGACGGCGGCGCTGGGCGCGACACCTTCGTCAACTTCTCGAACATCCCCACCATCGGATTCGGCGGCAACGGGAACGACATCCTGGTCGGCGGGTCGGGGGCCAACGTGCTCCTCGGCGGCAACGGGAACGACATCCTGGTCGGCGGGGTGGGCAACGACATCCTGGTCGGCGAGTCCGGGCGCGACACCCTGTTCGGCGGCCCGGGGGTCGATATCGTGTTCGGCGGCGAGGGCCGCGACGACTTCCCCGGCGGGCGCGACATGAACGACGGGTTCAACGACGGGTTCAACGACGGCGGCAACGACGGGTTCAACGATGGTGGGGACGATGACGACGATGACGACGATGACGACAACGGCGGCAACTAACCACCAACCGCGCTCTCCGTGAGCCGGTACAGTGAACGGACCCGGCCGACCTGAGGCCGGGTCCGTTCCGAATACCCCATCTCTCCGCTCCGTATCCCGTCAGAAGCAGATAAATCATTGGCGCGTGTCCGGCGTTTTGGGTAATCTGGGCGATCGGTCCCACTTATCCCACGGGTCGCACCCATGACTCGCCGCCACGCGCTCGCCGCGATCTTCTTGATCGCGCTGGCCCCCCTCGTGACCGCTCAGGAGCGCGTCACCGGGGCCAACTACCCGCTCGCACAGAAGTTCAACAAGGACTTCGTCGCACAGCACGTGCGCGAAACGTCCGTCACCCCGCAGTGGATCGGGAAGACCGACAACTTCTGGTACTCGATCCGCACCGCCACCGGCACGCAATACTGGCGCGTCGATCCGGCGAAGAAGGAAAAGGCCCCGCTGTTCGATCACGTCGCAGTCGCGGCGGCCCTTTCGGAAGCATCGAAGAAGCCGCTCGACGCCGACACGCTCCGGTTCGACAGCTTGCGGGTCACCAACGAGGGCAAGAAGCTCGCCATCACGTTCAGCGGCAACGAGTACGAGTACGACCTTGCCGCCAACAAGATGAAATCGCTCGGCAAGGCGCAGGGGTTCGGCGGGGGCGGGCCGCTCACCGCGGAGGCCATCGAGCGGCTGCGCGGGCAACTGGGCGACGAGCGCGTGGACGAAATGATCCGCCGGTTGCGCGAGACCGAGACCGAGAAGAAGGACGAAAAGAAAGACGACATGGGCGGGACGACCGAATCGCAGCCGAAGGGTCAACCGCCCGGCCCCGGCACGTCGTACAAGAACTACTCACCCGACCGGAAGCGGTACGCCTACCTCTACAAGTTCAACCTGTACCTGTGCGACGAGGGCCAGGACGAGGCGAGGGCCACGCAGCTCTCAACCGACGGCGCCGAAGAATACGTCTTCCCCGCCGGCGGGTTCGGGGGCTTCGGTGGCGGCAAGGGCGGGAACTTCGGCGCGATGGGCGCCCCGGAACCGAGCGACCGCAAGACGCGCCCCGACGTCAAGTGGTCGGCCGACTCGAAGGCGTTCTACGTGACGCGCTCGGACAGCCGCGGCGTGAAAGACCTGTTCCTGGTCGATTCGATCGCCAACCCGCGGCCGAAGCTCGAACAGTACAAGTACCCGATGCCCGCGGAGACCGAGATCCGCAAAACCGAACTTTATTACTGTGACGTGGAGAAGAAGGCGCTCACGAAGATGGCGCCGAAGTGGCGGGACGAGCGGTATTCCGATCTGCGCTGGGGCAAGAGCCCGGGCGAGCTGCGATTCATCCGCCGCGACCGGCTCCGGCGGAACATGGAGATGTGTTCGTTTGATGTGTTCACGGGCAGCTGCAAGTGTGTCTTCAGCGATTCGTTCGATGCCGCGTACCTCGAAATGCAGACCCCGCGGTACATCGAAGAGACCGACGAACTCGTCTGGTGGTCGGAGCGCAGCGGGTGGGGCCACTTCTACCGCTACGGGCGCGACGGCACGTTCAAGAACGCGATCACCAGCGGTGCGTGGCGGGCCAGCCGCATCGTCGAAATCGACGCGAAGGCCGGGGTCATGTACTTCGTCGGCAACGGCCGCGAGCCGGGCGAGAACATCTACTACCCACACCTCTACCGCGTCAAACTCGACGGGACGGGCCTCACCTGCCTCGACCCGAGTTACGCCCCCAACGGCCAGCCCTACCCGGGCGGCTTCAACCAGTCGCTGCCCGCTCCCAGCCCGCAGCAGCCGCCGATCCCGTCGTTCCTGTCGCCCAGCAAGAAGTTCGTCGTTGTCAACAGCACCCGGGTGGACGCGGCGCCGTTCACCACGCTCCGCGACGACACCGGCCAGGTACTGATGACGCTCGAACGGACCGACCTGACCGAACTCCAGAAGACGGGCTGGCAGATGCCCGAGACGTTCATCGTGAAGGCCGCCGACGGCACCACCGACCTGTACGGGAACATGTGGAAGCCGTTCGACTTCGACCCGAAGAAGAAGTACCCGATCATCGCGCACGTGTACCCCGGGCCGCAGACCGAAGGCGTCGTGTACCGATTTTCCGCATACAGTACAAATTTGCAGTTAGCCCAGCTCGGGTTCATCGTCATCCAGGTGGGCCACCGCGGCGGCAGCCCGGAGCGGTCGAAGGCGTACCACTCGTTCGGGTACTTCAACCTGCGCGACTACGGCCTCGTTGACAAAAAGGCGGCGATCGAGGCGCTGGCCGCGCGGCACCCGTTTATTGACATCGGCCGGGTGGGCATCTACGGCCACTCCGGCGGCGGGTTCATGTCGGCCGCGGCGCTGCTCCAGAAGCCGTACAACGACTTCTTCAAGGCCGCGGTCGCCAGCGCCGGGAACCACGATAACAACATTTACAACGACAACTGGTCGGAGACCTACCACGGGCTGAAGGAGGTGCCGATCGACACCGCGAAGAAGGACGCGACGACCACCAAGACCGACACCGGGACCGAGACCGGCAAGGGCAAGGGCGGGTTCGGCGGCAAGAAGAAAGGTCCGCCGACACCGGAGGAGCAAATCGAGAAGGAAATCATCGACCTCGTCGAGAGCTTCGGCCCGGACGACCAGCGGTCGGCGGAAGAACTCGAGATGCAGCTCCAGGCCCTGCGGGCGAAGCTGGCGCAGTTGAAGCAGGCCGAGGCGGCCGCGGCGATCGCCCCGCCCCCGCGCCCGAAGGGTGCGCCGCCGCCGGCGATCCCCCCGCTGCCGCTGACGAGGTTCGAGATCCGCGTCCCGACGAACACCGAACTGGCCGAGAACCTGAAGGGGCACCTGCTCCTGGTTCACGGCGAGATCGACAACAACGTTCACCCCGCGAACACGATGCGGCTGGTGGACGCGCTCATCAAGGCGAACAAGCGGTTCGACATGATCGTGATTCCGGGCGCCCGGCACGGGTTCGGGGTGGCGCAACCGTACTTCACGCAGCGGATGTGGGACTTCTTCGCCGAGCACCTGCTCGACGACCGCCAGACCGGTGCGGACATCCACAACAAGGACGTGAAGCGGAAGTAGGAGCGGACAGGAGACAGGAGGCAGATTGCCAACCGGTTTTCAGCCCGGAGCGCGACGCACCGTAGACTCGTAGCCCGACTCTCCGAGTCGGGTTCTTCTCCGACTCCCGAAGAGAAGAACCCGACTCGGAGAGTCGGGCTACGACAGAACCCGACTCGGAGAGTCAGGCTACCGTCCGGCGCCGCTCCGCGGCTCAAGACACCAACGGCCCCTGCGAGTTGGCAATCTTTGGCAATCTTTGAAAAAATGGCCCAAAAGCCCTGGGAAAACCAAAGATTGCCAAGTGGCAATCTTTGGCAATCTTTGGCAATCTTTGGCAACCTTTCGTTTT
>CAZBXY010000151.1:0-18543 GCA_964495365.1 uncultured Frigoriglobus sp.
ACTGAACAACGACGGCCTCGAACGCACGAAAAGCGGCTACAAGGGCGTCCGGCGCCCGGACTTCCTGTTCGCCAACGACCCGTGGTTCCGCGGGATCTGCGTGAAGACCGGCCCGGACGGCGGGCTGTACGTCAGCGACTGGTGCGACACCGGCGAGTGCCACAACTACGATGTGGCCGACACGACCAACGGCCGCATCTACCGCGTCGTGTACAAGGACGCGAAGCCGTTCAAGGGCGACATCTCGAAGCTGACCGACGCAGAGTTGGTCAAGCTGCAACTGTCGCCAAACGACTGGTTCGTGCGGAAGGCCCGCCGGGTGCTTCAGGAGCGCGCCGTTAGCCGCGAGCCAAAGGCGAGCGCGGAAGTGGCCGACGCGCTGCGGAAGATACTGACAGACGAAAAGGGCGTGACGCGCCGCCTGCGGGCGTTGTGGGCACTCGAAGCGATAAGTCAATCAGAGTCATCCGACCTAATTCCATTACTCAAGGACCGCGAGGAAGCATTGCGTGCGTGGGCGTACCGCTTCATGCCCGACGTCAATCGCCTCCCGAGACCCCACGGCCTCGACACGATCCTAGCCGTCAAGGATGAGAAGTCGCCCTACGTGCGGCTCCACATCGCCGGCGCGGCAATAGTCGCGGGGCAGGCCGGACAGCATATTGGCGCCCTCGTCGGGAATATCTTCCTGTGGGACGAGGAGGATCCCCAGGTCTTACGAATGATGTGGTACGCCGCCGAGCAGAATGCGAGGAAGCGGCCAGAAGACGCTCTTGTCATTCTCCGTCCACACATCGACTCGACGTTGCGCCGAAACGCGGTGCAATACGTGATCGCGCGGGGGGAAGCTGACCTGGCGAAGACCATCGACACGATACTCGGCCAATTTTCCACGGGGAGACCTGGGGAAATAGGGAATCGACTACCCGTCCAAATTCAGATCGACATCCTTACGGCACTCCGCGACGGGCTTGTGGGGCGAAAGGGTGTTCCGGTGCCGCGCGACTGGCAACTGATATTCGCCCAGATCAAGAAGGAGACGACACCAGAGGCCCATCGCACCCGGCTGCTACGCGAGGCCGAGGCGCTCGCGGTCGTATTCGGCGACCAGGCCGCCATCGCCGCACTACTCAAGCGCGTCACGGATACGAAGGTGGACGCAGACGAGCGCCGAGCGGCGGTCGAACTGCTCGCGCCGCGAAAGCTCCCCGATTTCGCGAAGACGCTGCACGCGCTGCTCGATGACGCGCAGCTCCGCGGAACCGCGATCCGCGCACTGGCGGGGTTCCCGGATGCGAACACGCCGGCGGCGATCCTCAAGACGTACCCGAAGCTCACTGCGGAGGAGAAGGTTGACGCGGTGCAGACGCTCGCGGCCCGCGTCAGCTTCGCGAAGGAGCTGCTCGATGCGGTCGAAAAGGGCACGATCCCGCGCGCGGATGTGTCGGTTGTCGCGGCCCGGCAGGTGCTTAGCCTCAACGACAAGGCCACTTCCGAGCGATTGGAGAAGGTGTGGGGCAAACTCGGCGTCGCGACCAAGGAGCGCGCGGCCCTCATCAAGAAGTGGAAGGGCGAACTCACCGACGACGTGCTGAAAAAGGCCGATGTCGCCAACGGTCGGGTGCTGTTTACCAAACACTGCGCCGCGTGTCACAAGATGTTCGGCGAGGGGCAGTCGGTCGGGCCGGAACTGACCGGTTCGCAGCGGTCGAACCTCGATTACGTGCTCGAAAACGTACTCGACCCGAGCGCGGTCGTGCCGCGTGAGTTCCAGATGGTGAACTTCGTACTCAACGACGATCGCGTGGTTGGCGGGATCATCCTGCGCGAGACAAAGGACGCGGTGACCGTGCGCACGACCAACGACACGCTCACGATTCCGACCGCCGACATCGTGACGCGGAAGCAGACGCCGGTGTCGATCATGCCCGAAGGGCTGTTCGACCAGATGAAGCCCGACGAGGTGCGCGATTTGGTCGCGTACCTGCGGGTGAAGGAACAGGTTCCGAAAGGAAAGTAGTAGGCACACTCCGTGTGCCGTCGCTACTCCTCCCGTATCGCAACGGCACACGGCGCCGGCCTGCGGCCTACTACTACTTTGAGGTGCCCCATGCCCCGTTCCCTGCTTGCCTGCGCGCTCGTACTCCTCATGACGCCGCTCCTGCTGCTCGCCGAGCGCCCGGTCGTGCCGCCGGGCAAAGCCGGGCGCTCGGTCACCGTCGCCAACAACGGGATGGTTGCTACCAGCCACCCGCTCGCGGCGCAGGTCGGGCTGGATGTACTGAAAAACGGCGGGAACGCCGTGGACGCGGCCATCGCCACGAGTGCCGCGATGGGCCTGATGGAGCCGACCTCCTGCGGGATCGGCGGCGACCTCTACGCGATCGTTTACGACGCGAAGACGCAGAAACTCTACGGTCTCAACGCCAGCGGGCGCGCCCCGGGCAAGGCGACGCTCGCGTACTTCGCCGAGAAGAAGCTCGCGGACATCCCAACAAAGGGGCCGCTGTCGTGGTCCGTGCCCGGGTGCGTGGACGGGTGGGATCAGTTGCGGCAGAAGTTCGGTACGAAGTCGTTCAAGGAGTTGCTCGCGCCGAGCATCGACTACGCGGAGAAGGGCGTGGTGGTGCCGGAGGTGATCGCGGGGCACTGGAAATCGGTGCAGAAGATGGACGACCCCGGCATGAGGCAAACGTTCCTCATCGGCGAAGGGAAGAGCCGACGTTCGCCCCAAGCGGGTGAGTTGTTCAAAAACCCGTATCTCGCGAACTCGTACAAGCTCATCGCCGCGAACGGTCGCGATGCGTTCTACAAAGGCGAGATCGCCGAGAAACTCGTCGCGCTCTCCGACAACGTCGGAGGGCTGTTCGCGCCCAAAGACTTCGCCGACCACAAGTCGGAGTGGGTCGAACCGGTGAAGACGACCTACCGCGGGTTCGACGTGTGGGAGATCCCGCCGCCGGGGCAAGGGATCGCGGCACTACAGATTCTGAATCTGCTCGAACCGCACGATATCCGAAAGATGGGGCCGGAGTCGCCGGACTACTGGCACCTCTTCGTTGAGGCGAAGAAGCTGGCGTTCGCCGATCGGGCGAAGTTCTACGCCGACCCGGTGTTCGCGAAGGTACCGGTCACGGACCTCATCTCGAAGGAGTACGCCGCCAAGCGCGCCAAGCTCATCGACCCGCAGAAGGCGCTCACGAACGTCCCCGCGGGCGACCCGAAACTGAGCACGTCCGAAACGATCTACCTTACGGTCGTGGATAAGGACCGCAACTGCGTGTCACTGATCCAGAGCAACTACGCGGGGTTCGGGTCGGGCCTCTCGGCCCCGGGCACGGGCTTCGGCATCCAGAACCGCGGGTGCCTGTTCGCGCTCGATGAGACCCACGCGAACCGTCTCGAACCCGGTAAACGACCGTTCCACACGATCATCCCCGCGATGGTGACGAAGGACAACAAGCCGTACCTCACGTTCGGGGTGATGGGCGGCGACATGCAACCGCAGGGCCACGCGCAGGTGCTGGTGAACCTGATCGACTTCGGGATGAACGTGCAGGCCGCCGGCGAGGCGCCGCGCGTGGAACACGTCGGCAGCGCGACGCCGACCGGCACGCCAGAGAAGGCGAAGGGCGGCACGATCCAGGCCGAACCCGGCATCCCGGAGGCGGTCGTGAAAGAACTGGAGCGCCGCGGGCACGTCGTCACGCGCGTGCGGGTCAACGGCGGCGGGTATCAGGGGATACTCATCGACCCGAAGACCGGCGTGCTGCACGGAGGCAGTGAGTACCGCAAGGACGGTGCCGCGGTGGGGTACTGATTCGGGCTCGCGTCTCATTCCGGTGCGGGCGCGCACTTTTCCCAGTTCGCGGCCCGTACCCCGGGTTCGAGCAGGAGCTGGTCTACCGCCTCCTGGATCGCGCGGTCGTTGGGCTCCGCCGCGGTCACCTCCACGCGCACCCGCACCCGCTGGCGGCGCTTCGATTTGGTCGCCGTGAGGCGCGTCAGCGTCAGCCCCGGGGCGCCGAGGTGCCGGTCGAGGAGCGCCCGCACGCTCGCCTGCTCGGCCGTGCCGCACTCGACTTCGAGCCGGTACCCGGTGGCCACGCGGTTGAACTGCTTCTTGTGCTTGTCGATCCAGCGGACGACGGGCTTCATCCCGACCAGTACCGCGAGCACGAACGCGGTGCCGATGGCCCCGTGCGCCCCGTGACCGCTGCCGGCCAGGGTGCCGACCGCGGCGCTGCACCAGAGCACGGCGGCCGTGGTCAGCCCGCGGACGTTCGCGCCTTCTTTGAGGATCGCCCCGCCGCCGAGAAACCCGACCCCACTGACGACATACGACGCGATCCGGCTCGGGCTGGTCGTTTCGCCGAGCAGGGTGGTGAGCGAGACGAAGAGGGCGGCGCCCATGCTCACGAGCGCGTTGGTGCGCGGGCCGGCCTGGTGCAGGTGGATCTGGCGCTCCAGGCCGATCAGCGTGCCGAGCAGCGCGGCCAGGGCCACGCGCCCGGTAAAGTCCGTTAATTCCACCGCGGGTACTCGCTTTCTCGATCGGGGCGGGGAGACCGAGGGGCCGTTGCGATGAAGTGTATTGGGGATGTGCCAATGTTGAAGCCGCGTGCGGCCTCGCGACAGTCGCGAGGCCGCACGCGGCTCGAAATTCCTCCGTGCCTCACTCCTTCTTGAGCGACGCCGCCTTCCAGTTCAGCCCGATCACGATCGTCTTCTCCTGCTTGGCCTGGATCGCCCACGGGGTTCCCCGGTACTTCACCGTGATCTCCTGGAACAGCGCCTGCGCCTGCTCCGCCATCGTCTTCACCTCCTTGCCGCTCTTGAGCGTCTCGGAGGCGACGAGGACGTACCCGTCCTGGCCCAGTTTCGGGTCCAGTTCGGGCAGCGTTCCGGTTTTCACGTTGCCGAGTACCTTGTTGTACTCGGCCATGTACGCCAGCCGGGTCTTCAGCGAGGCCACCGCGAAGTCGTAGTTCGCCTGCCACCGCTTCGTCTCCGTTTCGCGCTGCTCTTTGACCTCCTTCGACTCCAGTACTGTCAAATACAAGCCCAGTTCGGCGGCGATAATGTCCCACTCCTCTTGCTCGTCCGATATCGCCTTCTTCAACTTGTCGTCCACCGGGCCGACCACCTCGGTGCGGAGTTTCGTCAACCCGGCCTTGGCCGACCACTTGTCGCGGACCTTTTGCATCGCCTCGATCACCGCGACCCGCAACCGGTACTTCTCCTTGTCCTTCATCACCTCCTCGTACGGCACGTCGTCGGTGTAGTCCTTCATCACGTCGCCCGAGTACGGGAAGTCGGCCAGCGACACGTCGCCCAACCCCGGTTTGAGCGGGGGCAGTTGGATCTCGCGCACCACGGTCGCGATCTCGGCGGCCGAGAGGCCCTTCGGGGGCTGCTGGAACACGACCCGCTCCGCGGCCCTCTCCTGCGGGTCCGGGGCGGCCAGCGCCGCGGGCGCGGCGCCCGCCAGCGAGACCGTCTGCTTGCCCCCGCTGCCGGCCTTTTCCGCCTGATCGGCCATCTCGGCGGTGCGCTTGGTGACCGCCTGCGCCCAGACCTCGACCGGGATCGGGTCGGCCGCGGCGGGCGGGGCCGCCGGCTTGGGGATGCGGTTGTTCCGCGGTTCGGCGACGAACTTCATCGCGTCGAGGAACGCCGAGCCGCTGTACACCGGGCCGTTGAACCCGTCGGGGCGCAGCGAGAAGAACTCCAGCGCGTTCTCGCCCGGCCCGCAGGTGACGAGCGCCTGCACGCCCTCGGGCGGGGCGGAGAGCGCCTTGTGCAGTGCCTCGGTCATCGGCTCGGACCCGGGCCGCACCCGGCCCCGTTCCGGGTTGTACCGGCACACGTCCCAGATCACGATCTTTTGCGACGCCCGGCACTTCTTCAGTTCGCCGTAGAAGTGTTCCAGCGGGATCAGCGACTTCTCCCAGTCATCGCCCTCCGGGTCGGCGTCGGCCGGGGCGAGGTACGTCTTGCCGTCCTTTTCCAGCGCGTGCCCGCCGAAGTAGACGGCGATCCGGTCCTGCCCGCGGCTCGACTTGAAGAAGTCCTGGTAGGCGCTCTGGACCACGTTCTTCGTCGGGAGCCGCTCGTCCGGGCCGGTGTTGGTGTCGGACAGGACGAACACCTGGTTGTTGTCCTTGTCGGCCGGGACGCGCCAGTCGAACGCGAGCCGCAGGGCCGCGGGCTTGGTGCGGTCGGCGGCGCCCGGCATCCCCTGGGTGAGCGGGTTCAGGTACACGTACTTGGTGACCGAGATGAACAGCAGCCGGCGCGGGAACCCGGACGTGCCGGTCTTCGTCGGGGTCTTGATGTCGGGCGAGGTGAGCGTCTCGGTGCCCTTCGGCTCCGGTTCGTCTTTCTTCTTCTCGGTGTACTTCGAGTTGAGAACCTTGCCGCCGAAGACGCCGGCGGCGACCAGCCCGGCGGTCAACATCAGACACAGGGCGAGCCAGAAGACCTTGCTCTTGTCGTCCCCGCGCAGGTACCGGCGGGAGCGCCCGCCGGCGGGGTCCATCTTGAACTCGTTACTCGGCGGAACCGGCATCGGCGCCGCCGCGGGCTTGGCCGCGGTAGGGGCCGGCGGCTTGGCGACGACATTCGCGCCCGGCTTGGCGGGCTGAATGCCGGGAGCGGCCGGCTGAGGCGGGGCCGCGGCGGTCTGTACCGGGGCGGGAGCGGGGGCGGCTGGTTGAGTGGGAGCCGGCGGTTGCGGGTAGCCGTAGCCCGGCGGGGGGGCGTAACCGGCCGGCGGCGCGTACCCGGGCGGGCCCGGTTGCGGATAGCCCGGCGGCACCGGGTACGGATAGCCCGGCGCGCCGGGCGCCGGCATCGGGTAGCCCGGGGGCGGGCCGTAGCCCGGGGGCATCGGGTATGGATAACCCGGGGGAGGGGCGTACGGGTATCCCGGCGGCGGACCGTAGCCCGGCGGAATCGGATAAGGGTATCCGGGCGGCGGACCGTAGCCCGGCGGAATCGGGTAGCCGTTGGCGTCGAGCGCCGGGGGTGGAACGGGAGCCGGTGCTGGCGCCGGGGCGGCTTCCGGGTCGGTGTCGGGCCGCGGAAGGAAGAAATCGTCTTCTTCCGACGGCTGGCTGAAGTCGAACGCGTTGGGCGGGGCCTGCGGTTGAGGCGCGACCGGCGCGGGGTAGTGGCCGGGAAGGTACTGGGGTGGGTACGGATACGGCGGGTGCGGATACGGGGCCGGAACCGGCGCGGGAGCGGCTGGTGGTGCCGCTAGCGGGGGTGCGGGAGCCGAAGCGGCCGGGGGAAGGGGCGTGGCCGGCGCGGTGTCGTCGGGAACCGGGGCCTCGTCCTTCGCCTTCACCCGCACCTGCGCGCCGCACTTCTTGCACTTGACCGACTGCCCGACCCACTGCGCGGGGATGCGCAGGGCCGCCTGGCAGCTCGGACAAACGGCTCGCACGGTCGCTTCCATCAGTCTCCTCCGGCTCACGAACTATCCGTTAGAGCCCATTTTAACGCCCAGGGTTCCCCAAGCGGCAGGAATCGGGCCAACCCGTCAACTGTAACACGAAAATCCCAACCCGGTTCCGGGCGCGGCCCGGTGCCCGCTCGGTGCCGGTCTCATTTTTTCGGTGCCGGGGGGCCCAACAAGGGTGGTCGCGGTGGGCACATCTTGACCGCGGGCGGTCATCGCGAGAACCGCGACGCACAGGGGAATGCCGACCGGGATGCGAGGGCGCACGGGCGAACTCCGAAAGGGCGGGTAGCGCGATTATCGTCGGGCGCGAGAACGCCGACAACGGCAATCCGGCCCCGCTTGCCGCGCGCGGCCCGCGTCGGCATGTTGAACTTATCGTCTCAGCGAGGTCAGACATGCAGATCGTACTGATCGAGGGCGACGGGATCGGGCCGGAGGTGACGCAGGCCGCGTGCCGGGTCGTCGCGGCGGCCGGGGTGAAGGTCGATTGGGTGAAGGCCCCGGCCGGTATCCCCGCGGCCGAACAGTTCGGCGAACCGCTGCCGGAAGAGACGCTGGAGATGATCCGGCGCTACCGCGTCGCGCTCAAGGGTCCGTGTACGACCCCGGTCGGGCGGGGGTACCGCTCGATCAACGTCAGGCTGCGTCAGGGCTTGGGGCTGTACGCGAGCGTGCGCCCAGTGAACTCGCTGCCGGGCATCAAAACGCCCTACACCAACGTCAATCTGATCGTGGTGCGAGAGAACACCGAGGGGCTGTACGCCGGGATGGAACACGAGGTCGTTCCGGGCGTGGTCGAGAGCGTGCGGCTCATCACGCGCCCCGCGGCGGAGCGGATCGTGCGGTTCGCGTTTGAACTGGCCCGCAAGCGCGACCGGCGTCTGGTCACGTTCTGCCACAAGGCCGACGTGATGCGGCTCTCCGACGGGCTCTTTCTCGAATGCGCCCGCGGGGTGGCCGACGACTACCCGTTCATGCAGTTCGAGGAGAAGCCGATCGACAACGTGTGTCTGGAACTGGCGATGGACCCGTCGGGGTACGACGTGCTGGTGATGGAGAACCTGTTCGGCGACGTGATTTCGGACCTCTCGGCGGGCCTGATCGGCCCGGCGGGGCCGGGGGGCGGTCTGGGCCTCGTGCCGGGGGCGAACTACGGCGACCGGTACGCGGTGTTCGAGGCGGTCCACGGCAGCGCCCCGGACATCGCCGGCAAGGGCCTGGCGAACCCGATCGCGGTGATCCGCAGTGCCGCGATGATGCTGGAGTACGTGGGCCGTGGAACCGCCGGCGTGCGCATCGAGCGCGCGGTTGAGCAGGCGCTCTCGGCAGGCGTGGGCCTGACCCGCGACCTCGGCGGCGACGGCACCACCACAACGCTCACTGATCAGATCATCAAGCACCTGAGAGCGTAAGCGGGTCAATCCTTCTTCCGCTGACTCTCGAGTCGAAGGGGTCGGTTCGCTTCGTACAGTTGCAGTCGCAGACGCACCGTTGTTCCGTTGGCTTCCATGTACTTCTCGTCGAGGAGTACCTTCTTCTGGGTGCTGACGGCCGTGTCGAAATCGCCCGCTTCGGCGCACGCGGCGGCATACGCTTCCATCGCGAACCCCGATTTCCATTCCGTCAGTTCGCACGCCAATTTGGCGTCTGCGAGCGCCGTCTTCGCATCGCGGAACTTGGCGTTGGGGCACGCGGCCCGGAGGAAACCTCGGTTCGCGTATGCTTGTGTCTCCCTGGGATCGAGGCGGATGGCCTCGTCGAAATCGGCCAGCGCGGCGCTCCACGAACCCGTCCGCAAATAAATAAACCCGCGATCGTTGAACGCCCACCCGCGGCTCGGGTCGAGTCGGATCGCCTCGGTGAAATCCTGAATCGCCTTGTCGTATTCCTGTCTCATCGCGCGCCCGCGCCCGCGTCCCCCAAACGCCCTGGCGTTCTTGGGGTCGAGCCGGATGGCGGTGTCGAAATCCCTGAGCGCCCGGTCGTAATCGCCCTGATCGAGTCGGTAACTTCCGCGATTCACGAAGCCACGGACGTCGGTCGCGTTGCGGACGAGTGGCTCGAAGCGGTAGGGCCTCTTCGCCTCGTACAGTTCCAATCGGTTCCGGGCACCCTCGCCCTGTTGTTTGAGGTACGCGGGGTTCTCCATTGCCTTTTTCTGCCACTTCACCGCCGATTCAAAGTCGCCCAGATCGGCGCACGCCGCCGCGAGCGAGGCCAGCGCGCGGGAGTCGTTCCATTCCGTCAGCGCGCAGGCGCGTCGGGCGTCGTCGAACGCCGCGACCCGGTCGCGGTGTTTGGCGTCGGGACTGCACGCGAGCAATTCCGCGCGAGCAATAAATGCCTCCACGTGATTCGGATAGAGCCGGATCGTCTCATCGTAGTCCTTGCGCGCCCCGGCCCAGTCCCCTTGCCCCTGTCGAACGTTCCCGCGATGCAGGAGCGCCGTTAGCGATTTTGGATCGAGCCGAACCGCTTCGTCGGCGTCTTTGAGCGCAGCGGCGAAGTCGGTGCCCTGAAGTTCGCGGCATCGACTCCGGACCACGTAGAAGTACGCGTTCTTGGGATCGAGGCGAATGGCTTCGTTGTGGTCGGCAAGAGCTTTGTCGAACTTACCGAGTTCGAGGTACGCGAGGCCGCGGTTGGAGTACGCTTCCGCCAGCGGAGCTAAACGGATGGATTCGTCGAGGTCCGCGATCGCCTTTTCATACAAGTGGAGGTCAAAATACACACTCGCGCGCTCGAAGTACGCCTGGGGCAATTCGGAATCGAGTCGGATGGCCTCGTCCAGATCGGCCAGCGCCTTGTCGTGTTTCCCCTGGTTCGCCCAGGACTCGCCACGGCCGACGAACGACTGAACGAGTTTTGGGTTGAGCCGGATGGCTTCCGTGTAATCCTCGATCGCCTTCTCGTGCCACCCCAAATGTCCGCGGGTCGCACCGCGATTGTGGAAGGCCAGCGCGTTATTCGGGTCGAGCCGGATCGCCTCGGTGTAATCTTTAATTCCCGCGAACGGGTCGTTGTTCCTGACGTGAGCCACCCCGCGGAGGACGAACGCGACCGACGACTTCGGATCGAGTTTGATCGCTTTGTTGCAGTCTTGGATCGCGTCCTTGAACTCGCCCTTCTGGAGCGCCTTTGAGGCGCGTTCAAAGTAGAACGAGAAATCGTCCGATTCGGGTTGCCCGACACCGGCAGACGCAGACAGGAAGACGACAGCGGTCGCGATTGCGGTACGCACGGGCGTTCCTCCGAAGGTGCGAACCGAGTGTACCCGCGACGCGGGGGCACTTCCACAACTCGCCGGCGGCTCTCATCACTCCTTCCGTGTACTTTTCGCGCGCCGCGTATCAAACTGGCTCATTGCGGGAAGTAACGGGTAGGACCGAGTCCGTTCCGCCGGGGATCGCGGTGAGCGCCGTCAAACTGATTCTCGATTCCATCGCCGACGAGGCCGCGTGGGCCGACTGCACCGACGGTCAGCTCCTCGACCTGTTCGTGCGCCTCCGCGATGAGGAGGCGTTCGCGGCGGTCGTGCGCCGACACGGGCCGATGGTGCTCGGAGTCTGTCGGCGGGTACTCCGTAACACGGCCGATGCCGATGACGCCTTTCAGGCCGCGTTTCTGGTGCTGGCCCGCAAGGCCGCGAGCATCGGCACCCGCGACCTGCTCGCGCAGTGGCTCTACGGCGTCGCGTACAACACCGCCCGCAAGTTGCGGCAGTCGAACACCCGCCGGGCACTGCACGAACTTCCGCTATCGGACGGAACCGAGCCGCCGGCGAACACGCCTGAACCGCGCGACGAGTTGCTCGCGATCCTCGACGAAGAGTTGAACCTGCTCCCGGACCGCTACCGGGCGGTACTCGTGCTGTGCGACCTCGAAGGGCTGACGCGCCGCGAAGCCGCCCAGTTGTTGAACTGCCCCGAAGGGACCGTCGGCGGGCGGCTCGCACGAGCGCGGGCGCTGCTCGCAGAGCGATTGGAACGCCGCGGGGTGGTTTCGGCCGCCGGGGTGCTGGTCGCGGTGCTGACGGAACGCGTCGCGACCGCAATTCCGCTCGCCGGCGTGATGCGGGCCATCAGTGTAGACGATCTCGCTCGCGCTGCGGCGCAGGGCCTCATTTCGCCCCGCGTGGCTCAAACAACTGACGGAGTGCTCAAAGGCATGTTCGCAACCAAGCTCCGAACGACCGTCGCGGCGGTGTTGTGCTGCGGGCTGGCGCTGGCGTGCGGCGCCGGGGCGATCCACTTCGCCAACGCGCAACCGGATCCAAAGCCCGCCCCGGCCTTTCAGCCCGCGGGTGACAAGCCGGCCGCAGAGAAAGCCAAGCCCGCGGAAGGTGAGAAGAAGCTGACCGTGTTCCCGCTGAAGACACTCGACGCGAAAGACGCTGCGGCAACGCTCGTGAAGACGTTCCCGGTCGCGGTGACGGTGGCCCCGGTGCGCGACGAGAACGCGATCATCGTCTATGCAACCGCGAAGGACACTGCCGAGGTACGAGATACCTTGCGGAAGCTCGGCGAGGTACTGCCAAAGGACGATCCAAAGCCCGCGCCGAAGAAGTTCGCCTTCCGCATGAGGAACGCGAAGTGGGACGACGTGTTCGAGGTGTACTCGAAGCTGTCCGGCCTCACGTTGATTACGACCGTGAAGCCGAGGGAAGGTACATTCACGTTCGACCCGCCTGCGGGCGCCGAGTTCACGCTCGCCGAGATCACGGACATCATCAACGAGGCACTGGAGCAGAAGCAGTTCATTCTGATCCGGCGCCACATGACGTTCTTCATCCACCCGGCCGACGAGAAGCTCGATCCCACCCTCGTTCCGCGGATCGCCCCCGACGAACTCGAACATCGCGGCCGCACGGAGATGGTGCAGGTGATCCTGCTGGTTCGGGGCGTCGATCTCCTCGAAGCGCAAGATGCGGTAAAGAAGATGCTCTCTGCCTTTGGATCGACCATAGCACTCAAGAACGCGATTCTCGTTCACGACACCGCTGGCCGACTCGTGCGCATTCGCGACGTACTCGTGGCGATGGAAAAGGCTGCCGAGCCGAAGAAAGATGCGCCGAAGGCGAAGACCTACACCATCGCTTTTCGCAACACCCCGTGGGCCGATGTGCTCGACTGGTACAGCAAAGAGTCGGGGCTGATGCTCATCACGACCGTTGTGCCAAAAGGGACAGCCACCATCATGCCGGGCCAGGACCGGAAGTTCACGTTCGGCGAGATTACCGACCTTATCAACGAAGCGCTGGCGCAGCAGAAATTCATCCTGGTGCGCCGCAACAAGTCGTTCTTCCTGCACCCGGCCGACGAGAAGATCGACCCGACCGCGGTCCGGCGCGTCGAGCTGAGCGAACTCCCAGAACTCGGCCGGACAGAAATCGTCGAGGTCATGCTCACGCTGAAGAAGTTGGACGCCGGCGAGACGCGGGACGAACTCCGTAAGCTACTCACACCGTTCGGAATGATCGTGTTCGCGAAAGGAAAGACGCTGGTCGTCTGCGACACGGCGGGCAACATCGCCCGCATCCGAGAAGTCATTGAACCGATCGACGAACCGGCACCGAAGGCCATCAAGCCCGACCCGCGAAAGCCCGCGGACACCGAACCGGTTCTGAAGACCCTCACATTAAGTAGTAATCTAAAGAGAAGGGCGAAAACAGATTCCGGCACGCCGCTAACGCCAGGAAACACCATGCACATTCAGGACATCTTCGACCAGCACCGCACGACGTTCAGCTTCGAGTTCTTCCCCCCGAAGACCGACGAGGCCAGCGAGGAGCTGTTCCGCACGATCGCGGCGCTGCAACCGCTCCAGCCGTCGTTCGTGTCGGTCACCTACGGGGCCGGCGGCTCGACCCGCGAGCGCACCCACGACCTCGTCGTGCGCATCGAGAAGGAAACGGACCTCACGGCCGTTTCGCACCTCACCTGCGTCTGCCACAACCTCGACGAGATGACCGCGATCCTCGACCGCTACGCCGAGAGCGGCATCCAGAACATCTTGGCCCTTAGTGGCGACCCGCCGAAGTCGCGCCTCAATTACGACCGCGCGGCCGATGCGTTCCGTTACGCGGAAGAACTCGTGCGGTTCGTGAAGTCGCGGACCAACGCCCCGGACCGGCGCGGGTTTGGGATCGGCGTCGCGGGGTTCCCCGAGGGGCACCCCGGGTGCGCCAACCGGATGAAGGAGATGGACTACCTGAAGGCGAAGGTGGACGCCGGCGCCGACTACATCTGCACGCAACTGTTCTTCGACAACCGCGACTTCCACGACTTCCGCGACCGGTGCGAGCTGGCCGGGATCAAGGTGCCGATCGTCGCGGGGATCATGCCGATGACTTCAAGAAAAGGCATGATCGCGATGGCCGATATGGCCGCCGGGACGCGCTACCCGGCGAAGCTGCTCCGTGCCGTCGCCCGCTGTGCGGATGATGACGCCGTGGCGCGTGTGGGCATCAGTTGGGCAACGGAGCAGTGCGCGGACCTACTGCACCACGGCGTTCGGGGCATCCACTTTTACACGCTCAACCGGTCCGACGCGACCCGCCAGATCTACCAGAATCTCGGCGTCGAGAGTTCGGCGGCGCTGCGCGCGGGCTGAGGGATGTTTGTAGTGACCCGCTTCAGCGGGTCGGCCTTCTTGTGGCACAGGCTTTCCAGCCTGTGCGCCCAATAGCTACACGGCACACAGGCTGGAAAGCCTGTGCCACGAAAACCAAGAGACCCGCTGAAGCGGGTCACTACGAACGAAGGCAGTAACCCATGCTCCGCACCACCCTTCTGCTCTGTCTGCTCACATTCACCTGCACAACAGCCGGCGCGCAACCCCAAGCGCAAACCGTCACCTCAAAGGGCGGGGTGGTGGTGTGCGTGTCGCCGCCGGCGGCCGAAGTGGGTCTTGCGGTACTTAAGAAGGACGGGTCCGCGGTCGATTCGGCCGTGGCGACGGCGTTCGCGATGGCCGTAACGTGGCCCGAGGCCGGGAACATCGGCGGCGGCGGGTTCATGATGGTCGCCCCGCCGGGCAAAGACCCGACGTGCTTCGAGTACCGCGAAACCGCCCCCGCATCTGCGAAGGGCGATCTGTTCGCCGACGGCAAGGTCACCTGGCTCGATCACAAGGCCGCTGGCGTACCGGGCACCGTCCGCGGGCTGGCGCTGGCGCACAAGCGGTTCGGCAAGCTGCCGTGGAAAGACGTGGTGATGCCCGCGGTGGAACTCGCGGAGAAGGGGTTCACCGTCAACGCGGTACTCGCGAACGGCCTCAACCGTGTCCTCGCCGACCCGAAAACGACCAACGCCGAGTTCAAGCGCGTTTACGGCAAACCGGACGGCTCGAAATGGAAAGACGGCGACACGCTCGTACTCAAAGATCTCGGGCGAACGCTGCGGCTCATCGCCGAGAAGGGCGCGGACGCCTTCTACACCGGTGAACTCGCGGAGCTGCTCGACAAGGAGATGAAGGCCGGCGGCGGGCTCGTCACGAGGGCCGACCTCGAAGCCTACAAGGCCCACGAGCGGAAGTCGATCCATACGACCTATCGCGGGTTCGACGTGTACGGCCCGCCCCCGCCGAGTTCCGGCGGGATCGCGCTCGCGGAGGCGCTCAACATCCTCGAAAACTTCGACCTGAAGAAATGCGGCCGCTGGTCGGTCGAAACGAACCACCTGATGATTGAAGCGACGAAGCGCGCGTTCGCCGACCGCGCCCGACACCTCGGCGACCCCGCGTTCACCACGATTCCCGATCACCTGACGACGAAGGAGTACGCCAAGAAGCTCGCCGCCGGGATCGACCCGAAGAAGCCGACCCCGCCGGCGAACCTGGCCCCGGAGATCGCCCTCGACAAGGAGAGCGACAGCACCACGCACTTCTCGGTGATCGACAAGGACGGGCTGGCCGTGAGCAACACGTACACGCTCGAAAACAGCTACGGCAACCGCGTGGTGGTTCGCGGCGCCGGCTACATTCTCAACAACGAGATGACCGACTTCAACCCGCGCCCGGGGTTTACTGGTTCGAACGGCCAGATCGGTACGAAGCCAAACCTGATCACGCCGGGCAAGCGGATGCTCAGCTCCATGACGCCCGTCATCGTGCGGAAGGACGGTCACGCGGTCCTCGTCACCGGAAGCCCCGGCGGGCGAACGATCATCAACACGGTGCTGTGTGTCGTGCTGAACGTCACCGAGTTCGGGATGTCGGCGGAAGACGCGGTCAGCGCCCCGCGTCTCCATCACCAGTGGCTCCCGGACGCGACCAAGTTCGAGGGCGTCAAGCAGTACCCCGATTTGGTGAAGGAACTGAAAGCTCTAGGGCATTCGGTCGGCGAGGCGCGACAGGGCGACGCGCATTCGATCGCGATCGACCCGAAGACCGGAATACGAACGGGGGCCGCCGACAAGCGACTGGACGGCAAGGCGGTTGGCGAGTAGGTGAGTTTTCTTGTGGCACAGGCTCTCTAGCCTGTGTCACGAATGCAAGGGCGTCTACAACTCCCTTCCTAAACCCTGTTGCTTGGCGAGTTCGACGACCCGAACCGCCAGCGCGATGTCCTGAATCCCCAGCCCGAGCGATTTGAAGATCGTCACGTCTTCAGGCGACTGGCGCCCGGGGTACTTGCCCACCAGGAGCGGGGCGAACTCCAGCACGTCGCCCCACTGAAACACGCCCGCTTCGCGCGGCTTGACGAAATCGCCCGCTTCCAGATTCGCCTGCTCCTTGCTATCGACCGAAATGAGCGTCGCGCGGCGGAACACTTCCACATCGGTTTCCGTCTTTCCGAGAAAGTTCGAGCCGATCAGGTTGAGGTGCTGCCCCGCGCTCACCCACTCGCCGAACAGGACCGGTTCGCGGGCCGCGGTCGCGGTGATGACAATATCCAGCCCCTTCGCGGCCTCTTCCGGCTTCTCGACCGGCACGACCTCGACCCCGGTTTCTTGCGCCAGTTGCGCCGCGAACACTTTGCGCCGCTCGGCGTCGCGGCCGTACACGAACGCCTTCTTGATCGACCTCACCTTGCACACCGCGAGCAGTTGCGTGCGGGCCTGTTTGCCCGTTCCGAACAGCCCGACCGTACCGGCGTCGGCGCGGGCGAGCTTCTTCGTCGCGACTCCGCTCGCGGCCCCGGTGCGGAACTGCCCGAGCAGGTCCGCTTCGAGCATCGCGGTGATGCCGCCCTCCTTCGGGTCGAACAGCGTGACGTGAAACCGCGCGCCGGCTTTCGAGGTGGTGTACGCCTTGAACCCGATCGCCCCGAGCGTCTTCGCGGCGGCCGGGAGCACGTGCAGCATGACGTGATCGGTCTGCGCCCGCTGCCGCGGCACGTTCACCGCCTCGTCGAGCGCCAGTTTGCGGAACGCCGCAGCAGTGGTTTCGAGCGCGAGGTCCATCGTCAGAACCCGCGCGACCTCCGCTTCGGTCAGGTAGAAGATGGGCATGACACCCCCGGCGAACGGCCGGTGTCAGCCGGCCGGTGGAACCTCTGCGCCTCACTTCACTCGTCGCTCCCACCGGCCGGCTGACACCGGCCGTTCGCCTATTTGCCGCCGGCGAGCCATTCCTTCAGCTTGGCGAGGCCGGCCTCGATCGTTTCGCGCCCGGTGGCGAACGACATCCGCACGAACCCCTCCGCGCCGAACGCCACGCCCGGCACCAGGTTCACGTGCGCCTGCTCCAACAGCGCGTTGCAGAAGGTGAGAGAGTCGGTGACCGTCGCGCCGCCGAACGACTTGCCGAAGTAGGCCGACACGTCGAAGAACGCGTAGAACGCGCCGTCGCCGAGCGGCAGTTTCACGTTCGGGATCTGTCGGAGCAGGTTGGCGGTGAGTTCGCGGCGCGCCGCGAACTCCTTGCGCATCTCCGCGACGCACTCCTGCGGGCCGGTGAGAGCCGCCACGAGCGCCGCCTGGCTGACGCTCGACGGGCAACTCGTCTCCTGGCTCTGGATCGTGTCCATCGCTTTCACGACGGGCGCCGGGGCGACCGCCCAGCCCATCCGCCAGCCGGTCATGGCGTAGCTCTTGCTCGCCCCGCTGATGGTGATGGTGCGGTCCTTGAGCCACGGGCGCAGCGTCGCGATGCACGTCGGCTTCGCGGCGCCGAAGGTGAGTTGCTCGTAGATCTCGTCGCTCAGGATCGCCGCGTCGGTGCCGTCGAGCGCGTCCACGAGCGCTTCGAGTTCGGCGCGCGAGTACACGGTGCCGGTCGGATTGCACGGCGAGTTCAGCATCAGCATTCGCGTTTGCTTCGTGACCGCGGCGCGGAGCTGCGCCGGGGACATCTTGAACCCGCTCTCCGGCGTCGTCGTCACCAGTACCGGAGTCGCACCCGTCATGCTCACGAGGTCGGAGTAGCTGACCCAGTACGGCGTCGGGATAATCACCTCGTCGCCCGGCCCGACGGTCGCGGCCAGCGCGTCGTGCAGCGAGTGCTTGGCGCCGTTGGAAACGATGACGTTCTCCGGGGCGCAGTCGAGGCCGTACGCGCTCTTGTACCACTTGCAGATCGCCGCCTTCACCTCCGCGGTGCCGCTGGTGGGCGTGTAGTGCGTCTGCCCGGTGAGCGCGGCCTGCGCGGCGGCGTCGCAAATATGTTTGGGCGTGTTGAAGTCCGGCTCGCCGAGGCTGAAGTCATAAACCTTGACGCCGGCGGCCTTCAGTTGACGGGCCTTGGTGCCCGCGGCTATTGTGGCCGACGGCTTGACGGACGCGGCGAGCGCCGAAGTGCGGATCATGTCGCGTGAGATCCTTGGGCGGGGTGAAAAGAGACCCCATGTATCGTACCGGATTCGCGAGCGGCGGGAAGCGGAATGCACGTGGCCCAGTTCGTTCAGCGGTACCCGCCGGCCCTCGGCGGTTCGGAAGCGTACACCGCGCGGCTGTGCGAGTACCTCGCCGCGCGCGGGGACGACGTGCGCGTGTGGACGAGCGATGCCGTGGAGTTGAGCGAGATGTGGGGGGCGAAGAAACCGAACCCCCCGGCCCCCTTCCCTAAGAAGGAAGGGGGAGAAAAACTAAAACCAGAAGACGAAGCCGCGCCGTTCGCGCCTCTTCCTCCCCCTG